>MNIY01000151.1 GCA_001919995.1 Ktedonobacter sp. 13_1_20CM_4_53_11 | reverse complement strand
TGGGGCCCAATGATTTTAGGACACGCGCACCCAAGTGTAGTAGAGGCTGTGATCGAGGCCAGCAAGCGTGGTTTCAGCTTTGGTGCGCCAACGGAGGCCGAGAGTGAACTGGCCAAACTGGTGATTGAGAGCGTGCCTTCGATTGAAATGGTGCGCTTCGTCAATTCAGGCACCGAGGCTACCATGAGCGCACTGCGTCTAGCGCGAGCATATACCGGTCGCCACAAAATCATCAAATTTAGCGGCTGTTATCATGGTCATGCCGATATGTTGCTGGTTCAGGCGGGCTCGGGTGTAGCAACAATGGGTTTACCCGACAGTCCGGGTGTTCCTCCGGAGGCAACGGGCAATACACTGATCGCTCCATATAACGACATTGAGGCCGTTGAGATGCTCTTCGATACCTATCCCACTGAGATTGCCGCTGTCATCGTTGAGCCTGTAGCGGCCAATATGGGGCTGGTATTGCCGCAGCCAGGCTTCCTCGAGCAATTGAGGAGCCTCACTAAAGCATATGGTGCGCTCTTGATTTTTGATGAAGTGATGACGGGTTTCCGTGTTGCCCTTGGGGGAATGCAGGAGCGAGTGGGTATTACTCCCGACCTGACCTGTTTGGGAAAGATCATCGGCGGTGGACTTCCAGTAGGCGCCTATGGAGGGCGTCGCGAGATAATGGAGCAGGTGGCTCCGCTAGGAGCTATGTACCAGGCAGGAACGCTCTCGGGCAATCCCCTGGCAATGGCGGCTGGAATAGCCACGCTGACCGAGATGCGTAAACCTGGCCAGTACGAGGAGCTGGAACGAAAAAGCCAGATGCTGGGCAATGGTTTAGAGCGAGTGAAAAACGAAACGGGTGTGGAGCTTCAATTCGCAAGGATCGGCGCTATGTTCTGCCTCTACTTCACGGGGCAGCCTGTAACGGACTATGCTAGCGCCAAATCATCCGACACCGCATCCTTTGCTCAATATTTCTGGAATATGCTGGCGCGTGGCATTTACCTGCCACCTTCCCAATTTGAGGCATGTTTCATCTCACTGGCCCTTGACGATGAGATGATCAAGGAAACCATTGAGAGTGCCAGATTAGCACTGTCAGGAGAAAAACCATGACGAAATTTCCTACCGTGCGGCTCAGGCGCACGCGCCAGAACGAGAAGCTACGTGGTCTTGTGCGCGAAACTCGCCTTGCTGTTGACCAGCTCATCTACCCTCTTTTCATCGCGGAGGGAATTCATGAACCTCACGAAATAGCCTCGATGCCCGGCATCGTGCAGTGGCCGCTGGGGCAGCTTGGGCGCGAGGCTGAAAGAATCGCCAGTCTTGGTATCCCAGCGGTACTTCTCTTTGGTATCCCCAGCGAAAAGGATGAGGTGGGTTCGCAGGCCTATAACTCGCGAGGCATTATTCAAGAGGCTATTCGTCTCCTCAAAAGCGTCAACCCCGAGTTGCTCGTCATCACAGATGTCTGCCTCTGTGAATATACCAGTCATGGGCATTGTGGCCTTATTCATAACGGGAGCGTGCAAAACGATGCATCGCTGGAATTGCTAGCGCGTATGGCTCTCACGCATGCCGAGGCGGGCGCTGACCTGGTCGCGCCGTCGGACATGATGGATGGTCGCGTTGGCGCCATTCGTCACATGCTGGATGAACAGGGCTTTAATCAGACTCCTATTATGGCCTACTCCGCTAAATTTGCCTCCGCTTTTTATGGGCCTTTCCGAGAGGCCGCAGGTTCAACCCCTCAGTTTGGGGACCGCCGAGCCTACCAGATGGATCCCAGTAATGTGCGTGAAGCGTTACGTGAAGTAGAACTCGACATCGCCGAAGGGGCCGATATCGTCATGGTCAAACCGGCTATGGCTTATATGGATGTCATCCGCCAGGTGCGTGAACACTATGATTTGCCGGTTGCCGCTTATAATGTAAGCGGTGAATTTGCGATGATCAAGGCCGCCGCCCAGAATGGCTGGATTGATGAGCGGAGGGTGGCAATGGAGGTGCTGACAGGTATTAGAAGGGCGGGTGCGGATATGATTATTACCTATTTCGCGCCAGATGTAGCGGGGTGGTTGAGGGAGTAAGAGGTACTCTCAATTAGCCCCAAAAGCTGATTGGAAGAGTGGTGACAGGGGAAGATGTTACGCACAAACGAAGTGTGAGGCTAAATGTGCGAACTTTCCCGACCAAATTCTTGATAGCAACTCTGAAGTTGATCATCCACAAGTTTAAGGGAAAGTTGCGCCTCAAATACCTTTTTGCACAGTTCCTGTTTTCTTCGAAGAGCGCCGGGCGCATCCGGGCTCAGGCGAAGCAAAGCTGTTATGTAGTAATTCGCGAGTTCACGCTTCGCTGACCACTGCTGCAACAACTCTTCACAAGGAGAACCTGTTTGCTTGTGCATTACTTTCTCCCTCTTAATAATGTTACCGATCGCTCACTGTAATCGTCATAATCTCCATAGGTAGCCACGAGTCAGGTGAGGTCTGTTGATGCGATAAGCATGACCGGCGCGGAATTGCTATTTGAAGTGAAGAGTTCAAAAAAGGCGACCAGAGCCAGGGTAGTACTATAAGCCCAGCCTCTGGACGCCTTTTTATAGAGACAATTACCGCTCCATGCGCGAGGCTAAAAACTTGCAGAAGCCAGCAAAAAATAATGCCTTACTGGCTTCACCGGTTATGGCAGCTATCAGGCCAATAGTTAATCCCAGGGTCAGACCAATTCGGCCAGCTGGATGGTGAATTACCTGTAGAACAGTATTCATTTTCCTCCTTTGGAAACGTTCAATTGCACTAGACGATACTGTTTACTATAGCAGATTCCGCCGAAATAGCGAAAAGTTCACATTCAAAAAGTGAACTGTGTTAATGAACAGTACGCCTGGAAGGTGTATCCTTAAAACGTACAAAGTTGTATATAAGATACTTTAACAGAGTTAGCTTAACACGCGGGTTCTACCCGTGTCCAGGAAAATAATATGCAGGGAAATATTGTTCTAAATACTAGAAGGTCTGAATCGGACACTACCCAGATGGGATAGTACTAATGACTTGTTACTGTTTTGCAATCTCTTCCGTCCTATTCTGACATAAGGAACCTTATGGTTCCATTAATTTTTTTTACAGAACTTATACGCATTCAAAGGGGATGTGGCTGGGATGAAACAAAATCTTAGCAATTATCAACCAATCAATTCTTATGGAGTCATCGGGGACTGTCATTCAGTAGTCCTTATAAGCCCTGATGGTTCTGTGGACTGGGGCTGTCTACCAGATTTTGATAGTCCGGCCCTGTTCTGTCGCCTGCTTGATGCTGAACGGGGGGGCTACTTCAAAATAGCGCCAACCGACGAGTCCATTCCAGGCTCTCAGCGCTACTTGCGGAGCAGTAATGTACTGCAGACCAGGTTTGCGAGTATCGCTGGCGAAATAGTACTCACCGATTTCATGCCAGTAGAGACATTGAGCGCCTGGCCTTACCGGGGAATGAATAATAATACCTGGACACGTGAGGATGGCTCTTGCCATTGCCTGGTGCGCAGCGTGGAATGTACGCATGGTGAACTTCCCGTCACGATGACGCTCAAAGTCAGTCCCAACTATGCAGCCTCACCCAGTGAAGTGTTCATGGCTGAGGATAACATCGGAGCGGTCATCGCTGGAGGGAATCAGTATGTAGGCCTGGCAATCGTGGGAGCATATCGTGTTTCCTCGTTCAACGTGCGTGTCGAGCAGGATGAGACGGATGGACATCCGTCAATTATTGTGCAAATAACGCTGCGTGAGGGGGAAAACGTCCTTTTTGCCGTCGGAGTGGGGCGCAGCTTGCAAGCGGCTCGTCGTCTCGTGGAGTATGAATTACAGCAACGCAATTTTGATTTTGAACTGGCGCATACGTTACACTGCTGGCGTAAGTGGGTTAAAGGTTGCAACTACTATGGCCCCTATGCTGACGTAGTAGAGCGGAGCGCGCTCACGCTCAAGATGATGACCTATGCTCCAACTGGCGCTATCGTTGCTGCTCCGACTGCTTCTCTTCCAGAGGATCTTGGAGGGACACGTAACTGGGATTACCGGTATACCTGGTTGCGCGATGCCACTTTTACGCTCTACGCCTTGAATGTGCTCGGTTTTACTGAGGAGGCGCGTGCATTCACCCACTGGTTACGCCGTCTCTCGTACGTAGACGGTGAAGACCTGCAAATCATGTATGGTATACGAGGTGAACGTGACCTGACTGAGCAGGTATTGACACATCTCAGCGGCTACTGCGATACGAGTCCTGTGCGGATTGGCAATGGCGCGGCAAGCCAGAAGCAACTCGATGTTTTTGGTGAAGTGCTGGACTGCATCCATCTCTATCGCCGCCAGGGGGGCTTTGAACGTTATGGAGAGACGCTTGATGGCGCCTTATGGGCGATGATGAGAACATTTGTAGAACATGTTTGTGAGCATTGGCACGAGCCAGACAGTGGCATCTGGGAAGTTCGAGGGGGCCTGCGCCACTTCGTCTATTCCAAGGTCATGTGCTGGGTCGCACTGGACAGGGGTATTCGCGCGGCTAAACAACTCAATTTGGAGGCTGATTTACCGCGCTGGTATATAGTGCGTGACCAGATTCGCGCCGATATCCTATCACACGGGTACAATACCTCTCTGGGAACTTTCACGCAAGCGTATGACGATGAAGGGCTCGATGCTTCGAACCTGCTACTACCGCTTGTTGGCTTCATTCCTACTGATGATCCACGCATGCGCTCAACAGTTGATCGCACCATTGAGCGATTGACAGATGAGAACGGGTTCGTCTATCGCTACCTCTCAGAGGATGGCCTGGAAGGTTCAGAGGGGACTTTTTCCATTTGCACCTTCTGGCTGGTAGATAACCTCGCGATGCAGGGACGAGTAGACGAAGCCAGGTCACTTTTTGAGCGGTTGTTGTCCTACGCCGGGCGGCTTGGCTTGTTTTCTGAGGAGATCGATTCACAAAATCAAATCGCTTTAGGGAACTACCCGCAGGCTTTTACCCATATCGCGCTCATCAATAGCGCGATCAACCTGCAGAAGGCCGAGAGGCGGATGTCAGAACACCACACGGATCCTGTTATTGCCGCGATTAAGCTTCACGCCGGTGCACCTGGAAATAGTTAAGTGAGCGGTGAGGTAGAGGTTATACTAGAAAACAAAGGCAGGGCGAATGATCATTCGCCCTGCCTTTGTTTTCTGGTGGATGGTGTAAGCATTGTCTCCTGGTTTTGTGCAATAATACCAGTAGCATATGAGCGCAGAAAGAGTTTATTGTGTCATCGTCGGTTCATTACCCAAGCGCCAGTCTAAAACCTCACCGGGAAGAAAGCCTGCAGAGCGGGCACCTCTGGATCTTCTCGGGAGCACTCCAACAACCTCCCCACTGGATAGAGCCAGGTGGGCTGGTTGATGTCAAGTCATCAACCGGAAAGTTTGTTGCTCGAGGGTACTATAACCCGCACACGGATATCGCTATTCGTATTCTGACGAACGATATTGAGGAAGCTATAGATCGTGAGTTTTTACGCAGGCGTATCCGCAGCGCAATCGAGTTGAGGCAGATATTCGATGCTGACCGAACCAATACCTACCGACTCATTCACTCAGAGGGAGATGGGTTACCGGGGTTGGTTGTAGATCGCTATGCCGATATTTTAGTTGCACAGATTCACACCGCTGGCATGGATAGACTGCGCCCTCTATTAATCGATGCGTTCATGGAGGAAACGGGGGCAGCGGGGATGCTGTTTCGCAACGAGGGCCAGTCACGTCGACGAGAAGGTCTGGAGCTAGAGGAGCCTGTAGTGGCAGCCGGCATCGTCCCCGATCATGTAACAGTACAAGAAAATGGCGTGCAGTTTATCATTGACCCCTGGCATGGTCAGAAAACGGGTTTCTTCCTTGATCAACGTGATAAACGCGAGGCTCTACGGAAATATGCCCGGAACAAGCGGGTTCTGAACTGCTTCAGTTATACTGGTGGCTTCTCCGTCTATGCCGCGCTGAATGGTGATACAACCACAGTTACCAGTGTCGATATCTCAGCGTCCGCGATCGACATGGCACGCAGTCACTTTGTACTCAATGGGCTTGATCCTGACGCTCATGCTTTTCTTGTCGCCGATGTGTTTGACTACCTGGAAGAGGCACAACAACATGGCGAGCAGTTCGATGTTGTTGTACTTGATCCGCCTGCCTTCGCCAAAACACAAGCTGCGCGTTCACAAGCGTTGAAAGCCTACCGGCGCCTGAATATGCTTGGAATACAGGTATTGCGACCGGGCGGTATCCTGCTTACATGTTCGTGCTCAGGAGTAGTAGGCATGGATGATCTGCTTGGGACGCTATCGCAGGTAGCGCGACACCTGCGGCGGCCTGTGCAGTTATTGGAAAGCTACACGCATGGCGCAGACCATCCCATCAACCTGGTGATGCCTGAAACAGTTTATCTGAAGGCCGTTTATTGTAGAGTTGGATAGACGTTATTTTGGGTAAAAGTAGATGCCAGGCGTGATATACTTGTAATACTGTCTCTGCTCAATGGGGAGTATTAATGATGGGGAATTTGCTGTATGGCTCAGAACATTGAAGAAAGTCGCGCACAGCTAAGTGGAAATCTGCAAATACAGGCGGATGAACTTGAGCAGTTGAATCGCATAGCAATTGCCCTTACTTCTGAGTTTGATCTGCAAAAGTTATTGCAGATGATCACAGATGCTGCCCGTCGTGTTACCGCCGCCCAATATGCAGCATTTTTCCTCATTCCTGAAATTGATGGGAAAAATGCACAGCAAGATGCGCATAAAGTTATTTTTAATCTGGCCGCCATCTCTGGTGCAACTCCGGCCATCGAGAAACATTTTCGGCATCTTGGGCCGGTCGAAGGTATTGGATTGCTACATCCTGTGTTCTGGGAAGGTTCATCAATCGTCGTCGATGATGTACTTGAAGACCGGCGCTATGTCGGTGTGCCCAGCGGGCATATTCCTGTACGGAGCTTTCTCGGAGTTCAACTGCGAACGCGCGAGGGATCGATTCTGGGAGCTTTTCTGATCGGTGATAGGCGACCATATCGCTTTAGTACTCGTCATGTTGAACTGATCGAAGCGCTCAGTGCGCAGGCCGCAGTCACAATACATAATGCACAACTCATTGCCCGGGAGCGCCAGGCAATGGAGCAGTATGCTGCCCAACTGGAGCGTGAAGTCAAAGAGCGTACCGCCGAATTGGAGCGGCGCAATCAGGAATTAAGCAAGTATGCTACTGATATGCGTATGTTACACCATGAACTTACAGAGGCACAGAAGCGCCAGATGCTCGCAGATGACCGCAGTCGTATCGCTCAAGAATTGCATGATCGTGTGCAGCAAACGCTCTTTACCATTGGTCTAAAAGCTGATTGGGTGATAGGGCAATTACCCCCTGAAACGGCTTTAATTCACCCATTGCGTTCGGTAAAACAGCTCGCCTCCCTAGGAACGGCACAGGTACGCGATGCCATCTTTGCCCTCTCTATGACCGAATTGCAAGAGGGTGGCCTGGTCAGTGTGCTGTACACACTGATTCGTGATTTGCGGGAAGCCACTTCTATCGAGGCTGACCTGGTGGTGTCAGAGCTTGCAGTACCTCTACCCGCGCGTATTGAAAGTGCTCTGCTCACTATTGCCCAGGAAGCCCTCTCGAATGTGCGACGCCATGCGCAGGCAACGATTGTGATTGTTACCCTACAAGTAACCAGTGAACAGGCAATGCTGGTGGTACAGGACAATGGCATTGGACTCTCTCAGCAAGTTCTTCGAACCTATCGGGGCAACGCAACACACCTCGGCCTCAAGGGTATGCGTAATCGTCTTGAAGAACTGGATGGCCAATTTTCGCTGGCGAATGGCGAGGAGGGTGGGTTAATCGTAAAAGCGGTGGTGCCTCTATGATTCGCCTGGTAATCATCGATGATCATGAGATGGTGCGTGAAGGACTCAAGGCTATACTTGTGACCGAACCTGATTTTTCCATTGTTGGCGAGGCGGCCAATGCGGAGCAGGCACTCGAGTTGATAGAACGTCTACGGCCAGAAATAGCATTGCTCGATGTACGATTGCCAGGTGTAAGTGGGATCGAGGCCTGCCGAATTGTTACGGAACAGTACCCTGAGACCGCCATCATTATCTTGACTTCCTATACTGATGAGCAACTCATAGCGCAATGCATACAGGCCGGTGCCAAAGGATTCATCCTCAAAGATGTTGAGCGATTTGACCTCAAACGTGCTATCCGGGCTGTAGCACGCGGTGAAGCCGCCATTGATACCAAAGCTGCGGTGGCTGTCCTGGCTCAGCTTCGTCGCGTTCCCCTGCAAAAAGAAGAACCATTAACAGAGCCACTCAGTTCACAACAGATCGTCATTCTGCGCCTGGTTGCCCAGGGACTGTCCAGCCGTGAAATTGGCACCCAGCTCTACCTCAGCGAAAACACCGTCAAGGGTTATGTACAGGAGATTCTCCACCGACTGGGCGTGAAAAACCGTACCGAGGCCGTGATGGTTGCCGTCAAACAGGGATGGCTCTAACCTACCTCCATTCGTATGTCGCAGATTACCTCCTTTTGGAGGTAACAACGAGGGCAACAGAGGATTATACTGGTTTATGTTGGAGTGTTGCACGCTCTACAGAGCTTTCCTCCCTATGGTCTGACGTATTTTTCAGATGAAGCGCAGGGATATGCGCGTTTACGGCAATTTGATGGAGGTGAAAATTTGATTCCTGGTTCCTTTGATTATGTAGTAGCGAACAGCGTTTCAGATGCTGTCTCCCTGCTGCAACAACATGGCGACGAAGCCAAAATCCTGGCAGGAGGTCAAAGCCTCATTCCCCTTTTGCGGTTCCGCCTCGCCGCCCCTTCAATACTGGTTGATATTAATCGTATTGCTGACCTGGAGTACATTCAAGAAACGGACAACACATTACACATTGGCGCGCTGACGCGTGAAGCGGAATTAGAAAACTCCGACCTCATTCGCGAACGCTACCCCATCCTGCTTGATACCTCGAGTTTGATAGCTGATCCCGTAGTGCGAAATTGGGCCACAGTTGGTGGCAATCTTGCCCATGCCGATCCTGGCAACAATCATCCTGCTACTATGTTGGCACTTGGTGCATCTGTGGTAGCTGTAGGCCCCGATGCCGAGCGTATTATTCACATTGATGAGTTTTTTACTGATAGTTCCTTTGAGACTACGCTTCGCCCTAATGAAATCTTAACTGAGATTCGCGTACCAGGGCCTACAGACCAGAGTGGGGGAGCGTATTTTCAGCTCGAGCGCAAGGTCGGTGATTATGCTATTGCTGGAGTAGCTGCTTATGTTCGATTGAATAACGCTGGACAAATTACTTACGCAGGCATTGGACTAACGAATGTCGGACCGACTCCAATCAAGGCGCGAAATGCCGAACAATTTTTGCTCGGCAAAGCCCTGGATGATGCAAGTATTCACCAAGCGGCTGATCTTGCTGCAACCGCCGCTCAACCTAGCAGTGATACACGTGGGCCAGCCGAATATAAACGCGCTATGGTGCGCACCCTGGCAGTACGAGCTTTACGCAAAGCATCTGCACGTGCCAGAGGAGGGGAATAGCATGAGTAAACATCATATCAGTGCGACTATCAACGGGACCGTCTACGAGGACGATGTCG
>MNIY01000113.1 GCA_001919995.1 Ktedonobacter sp. 13_1_20CM_4_53_11 | reverse complement strand
TCGGGAATCTCCCTACGATTCCCCATTTCCAGCAGGTATCCCAGGGCGTGTGCTGGTTCCAACGCCGGGATGATGCCTTCACTCTGGCTCAATGCTTGTAATCCGCGCAGTGCAGTTGCATCGTTGGCTGAAACGTAGGTTGCGCGGCCCGTCTCTTTCATATAGCTATGCTCAGGCCCTACACTGGGATAATCGAGCCCGGCTGAAATGCTGTGTGTATCCAGTACCTGCCCATCGCCATTTTGCAGGAGATAACTCATTGCTCCATGAAGTATCCCTGGTCTACCTGCTACTAATGTTGCCGCATGCTGCCCCGCTTCCAGACTGGTCCCTCCAGCTTCCACCCCTAGCAGTTGAACATCTAATACGCCAGCGAAGGGATAGAATATACCAATAGCATTACTGCCGCCACCTACACAAGCAACGACCATATCAGGCATGCGTCCCTCATGTGCGAGAACCTGTTTGCGTGCCTCTTCGCCAATAATGGCCTGGAAGTTCCGCACGATACGCGGGTAGGGGTGCGGCCCAACCGCTGACCCGATAAGGTAGAAGGTTGTCTCAACATTGGTGACCCAGTCACGAATTGCCTCATTAATGGCATCTTTCAATGTACGACTGCCGCTGCCGACCGAGCGAACCTCAGCTCCGAGTAACTTCATGCGGAACACGTTGAGCGATTGGCGTTGAATATCGATCTCGCCCATATAGACAATACATTCAAGTCCGAGCATGGCGCAGACGGTAGCGGTCGCAACGCCGTGTTGACCAGCGCCAGTTTCGGCAATGATGCGTTTCTTGCCCATACGCCTGGCCAGCAAACCCTGACCCAGCGCGTTGTTAATTTTGTGAGCACCTGTGTGTGCCAGGTCTTCGCGTTTGAGGTACACTTTGATGTTGGGTGCGACCATTTGCGAGAAGCGCGGCACATAATGGAGCGCTGTTGGGCGCCCGACAAAAGTGGAAAGCTGTGCTTGTAGCTCGAGTTGGAAGCCAGGGTCGTTAGATGCATCGAGATACGCCGCTTCTAACTCTGAGAGGGCCGCCATCAAGCTTTCGGGAACAAACTTCCCTCCGAAGGGGCCAAAACGGCCACGCTCGTCGGGGTAGAGGTTATGCTGATATGTCCCTGCTTCTTTTGTGTGATATGTTTGCAAAGTTCTATTGCCTTTCAGTTTATGGATTTACGGTGGAGAAAATACAAGAAATAAAAAGTTGTGGCTACGCATCTCAATGTATCGCGGCACTCATGCGCACGTTCTTAATGAATGCCTGTATCTTTGCCACATCTTTGGTTTTGTTGGTCTCTACCCCGCTGCTGACGTCGACACCCCATGGTCGAACGCGGGAAATTGCCTCCGCCACATTCTCTGGTGCCAGGCCCCCGGCCAGTATGATAGGGCTATCCTGTGCCACGAGGCGTGCAAGATTCCAATTGTGTGTCGCGCCTGTTCCACCCCAGGCGCTAGAAGGTGTATCGAGCAGAATGCGCCACGCAGCCTTTTGATAGGCTTTGACCAGGCCGTAGTCCTTATTATCAGCGAGTTGAAGCGCCTTGATGATGGGGCGCTTGATGAACTGGCAGAAGTCTGGTGGTTCATTGCCATGCAACTGTACAAAGTGTAGCCCGACCTGTTCAACAACCTCGTTGATAAAGTCAGCTTCCTTATTGACGAAGACACCAACAAGATCAGGTGCAGCCTGTTCATCTCCAGGTGAAGAGGAGAAACGCGTGTCTTCTAGCAGCATTTTTACCTGTGCTGGCTTTATGTATCGATGACTCGGCTCGTAAAACATGAGACCGAGCATATCTGCGCCAGCTTCTATCGCAGCATTCAGGTGTACCTGTGTGCGTAAGCCACATATTTTGACCTGGGCACTTTGGTTTGCTCCTTCCAATAATGAGCGCATCTGTCCCGGTATATCCTGAGATTTTACCAGCGACTCGCCTACCAGCATTGCATGGACGTCATAGCGAGCTAGCCGACGGGCGTCTGCTGCGGAATGGATACCGCTTTCAGCAACAACTACACGGTCTGCCGGGATGGTGGAGCGTAGTTCTCGCATGAGATAGGGGTTCATGCGAAAGGTCACGAGGTCGCGGCTGTTCACCCCAATGATTTGAGCACCGGCTGCCACAGCCCGCTGTGCCTCCTCGGCGCTATGCACTTCTACCAGGCAATGCATACCTTGATCATGGGCAACGTGAAGCAGGCGCTTGAGTTGTTCATCGTTGAGGATAGCGCAGATGAGCAGTATGGCATCCGCACCCCATGCTCGTGCCTCGTAGACCTGGTATTCATCTACAATGAAATCTTTTCGCAGCACAGGAATGCTCACCACTTCTTTAATTGCCCTCAAGTGCTGCAATGAGCCAAGAAAGAAGTGAGGTTCAGTTAGAACAGAGATGGCAGTAGCACCATGCATTGCATAGATACGTGCGAGAGCCACCGGGTCGAAGTGTGGCGCTAGCAACCCTTTGGAGGGTGATGCCCGTTTCACCTCCGCGATCAGATGTACCTGCGTTTGATTACTTGTAACAGTACCGCCTATCGCAGTGTCCACAACCCTCCTGGTGTGGAGGGCCTCCAACAGGTCACGTGGGGGGGGTTGAGCGACCGCATGGAGCATCATCTCCGAGGGTGAGCATGCTTTTTTGCGCTGTTCCAGGTCTTTCAGCGTTTGGGTCACAATCTGGTTGAGAAACATGGGTCACCTCAACTGCTCAAAGCGCGAGAACAGGCAATAACGTCCTGTAGTTTCTGTTTTGCCTTGCCATCTTGCAAGGTGGCACGTGCCAGATTGATCCCCTCGCGCAGTGATGCAACCTGTTCGTTGGCTAACAAAGCTGCACCTGTGTTCAGACACACCATATCAGTGGCAGGATCAGCTTTGTATTCGCTCAACAAAGAGCGAAGCATACTGGCGTTATAGGCCGGGTCACCACCGTGGAATGGCTGATGGTCAGTAATGCTGGTGAGGCCGACCTCCTCCGGGGTGATGACATACTCCCGTAGTTCCTGGCCGCTGCGCACCTCACAGATGCGTGTTGGCGCACTTAACGAACATTCGTCGATGCCGTCTTCTCCATGAATAATCAAGGCGTGCTGACAGCCGAGGTGGAGCAAAACCTCACCCATCTTGCGCAATAAGGAGCCGTCGGCTACGCCCAGTACCTGGTAGCGAGCGTGAGCGGGATTTGTCAGCGGTCCAAGGATATTGAAAACTGTCCGGATGCCAATCTCTCGACGCGTTGGTCCGACATGTTTCATGGCAGGGTGATAGGCCGGGGCAAACATAAAGCCAAACCCAACCTCCTGGACACAACGGGCCACCTGCTCAGGGCCAAGATCAATGCGTGCACCGAGAGCCTCCAGCACGTCGGCACTTCCGCAGAGGCTCGTGGCGGAACGGTTACCATGTTTTGCTACAGAGGCTCCTGCCGCGGCAGCCAGGATACCTGCTGCTGTTGAGACATTAAAGGTACCCGCTCCATCGCCACCAGTGCCGCAAGTATCTAGAGCGTGCGTTGAAACGCGCTCCACCAGGTGAACCTGCACGGCTTTTTCTCGCATGATACGCGCCAATCCCGCGATCTCTGCGACGGTTTCGCCACCTGGGCGGAGGCGCAAAGCGGTGAGAAACGCTCCCATTTGTGCCTGAGTGGCGACGCCAGACATAATTTCCTCCATTACTGCCGCTGCCTCGTCTTCGCTGAGGGTGGCGCCAGCTACGATGTGGGCGATTGCTTCACGAATCATTGCTTGTTCCTCTCTATGGAGCTTTCATTGTGTGTACTTTGGAGCTGCATCCTGCATTGCCCATTGTATGCTAAAAAGTTCCGTAACAGGTCTTTCCCAGCTGGAGTCATGATCGACTCGGGATGGAACTGTACACCTTCGACAAGGTAGGTACGGTGCCGCAGACCCATGATCAGTCCCTCCGCCGTCTCGGCGGTGATCTCCAGTTCATTCGGGAGAGTGGAACGCTCAACGATGAGGCTATGATAACGATTGGCCGAAAATGGCATGGGAAGGTTTTGGAACACTCCTTGTCCCCGGTGAAATACTACGGTCGTTTTACCATGCATTGGTTCTGGCGCTCGTACAATCTTTCCCCCGTAGACTTGACCAATGGCCTGGTGTCCCAGGCACACTCCCAATATGGGTATGTGCGACCCAAAAGTATTGATGATCTGGCAGGACAGCCCTGCTTCGTTCGGAGTACAGGGCCCTGGCGATATAACAATGTGATCAGGCTGCATTGCCTCTATTTGCTCTAACGTCACCCTGTCGTTCCGGTATACCGTAATTTCTGCCCCAAGTTCCGCCAGATACTGGTACAGGTTGTAGGTAAAACTATCGTAATTATCGATCAATAACAGCATAACAGCCTCCCACGCTGGGCGCTTAATTCAGGAACGCCAGATCAATCTCTTATACAACTGCTGCCTGCTCTTGAGTAGTCCTTCTTTCAAGCAGTGAAGAGCGTCTACGTTCATCGGCGATGAACTCGGCCTCGTCAAGGGCACGAAGTAAAGCCCGGGCTTTATTCAAGCTCTCCTGGTATTCGGCCGCGGGGTCTGAGTCAGCAACAACGCCACAACCTGCTTGTATATAGGCGCGACCATTTTTAATGACCATCGTACGCAGGGCAATCGCCGTCTCCTGGTTTCCGGAGTGGCTAAAATAGCCTACCGCACCGGCGTAGACGCCTCGCTGTTCTTCCTCTAATTCATTAATGATTTCCATGGCCCTTATTTTGGGCGCGCCAGATACCGTTCCCGCGGGAAAACCAGCCCTGAGCGCGTCATAAGGAGACAGGTCGTCACGCAGCTGGCCTGTGATGTTGGAAACTAAATGCATCACATGCGAATAGCGTTCGATCTCCATCAATTCGCTGACCTGGATACTACCAGGCGTACTCACCCTTCCTACGTCATTCCGCGCGAGGTCAACCAGCATGATATGCTCGGCGCGCTCCTTGGGATCGCTCTGTAGTTCCTGCGCGAAATCTTTATCGCGTTGACTATCGGTTCCCCGTGGACGTGTTCCAGCTATTGGCCGAATGGTCACTTCGTTATCCTCGTAGCGAACCAGTAATTCAGGTGATGCTCCGACGATGTAGAAGTCATGCATGTCAAGGTAGAACATATACGGAGAAGGATTGATGGCACGCAAGGCGCGGTAGATGGTGAATGGTGCAGCGTTGACATGGCGACTGAGCCGTTGCGATGGCACAACCTGAAAGACATCACCTGCCTTGATATAGTCTATAGAACGACGTACCATATCCTCAAACTCGCCCTGCATGCGGTTAGAGGTCACCTGTAATGCCGCCGTGTCGGTAAGAGGAGCGGGTTCCTCTGGCAAACGTACTGGTTGTTGCAATCGTTTTTTGATAGTCTCGAGGATGTCTTTCCCACGCCGGTATTCGGCATCTATGTCCGGCGCATCGAGGTGCAGGTGAGTGACAATCCTGGCGTGGTGTTTGACGTGATCGAAAACCAGCACCGTTTCGGTCAAACAGAAGACTGCTAGCGGCAGTTCAAGCTCGTTTTTCTCAGGTACCGGAAGATGTTCAAAACGTGCTGCGGCTTCGTAGGAAAGGTAGCCGACGGCACCACCATGAAAACGTGGCAGGTCATTCTGAAAGACTCCATCAGGTGTTACAAGGCGATATTGCCCAAGTTCGGCCTCAATGAAGCTTAATGGGTCGTGACAGGGAATATCCTCGCTGCTGGAGGCCATCGTTGCGGAAGGTGCGCCTGGTATATCGCGCCAAAGCGTTCCCTTCATTCGATAGATGGTTGCCCTTTCTCCACGGTGGATCATGACCATGTAAGGGTCAAATCCAATAAATGAATAGCGACCAACACGCTCGCCACCGGTGACACTCTCCAGGAGAAAACTGTATGGTCCTTGAGCTGCTTTGCAGTAAGCCGAGACGGGCGTCTCCAGATCGGCCAGGATATCACAGTAGAGTGGCAGGAGTGGCCGTCCTGATTTCTCGACAGCAGGCGCTGTTTCTGCTGCTCTCAATTGTCTGACTTCGTCGAACGTTGGATAATACATAATTGTCCTTGCATAACTATCCCAGTCCTACTACATTTTTAACATGTTGTAGTGTAGCCTCTGCCATCGGGCGCACTTCGTCTGCTCCCTGCTTGAGGATTGCCTCCAAGGTGGGCAGGTCATTCATCAACGCACGATAGCGTTCCTGGATTGGTTCGAGAGTTGCTATCAACTGTTCGGTAAGAGCGGCCTTAAAGTCGCCATACCCTTTTCCTGCAAATTCTGCCTCAATCTCTTGCTCAGACTTTCCCGTCAACAACTGGTAGATGGTCAACAAATTGGTTATTCCCGGCCTCTCGGGATCAAATGTCACCAGGCGTAACGAGTCCGTTGTGGCCCGCGCAATCTTCTTTTTGATCGTCTTTGGATCATCAAGCAGATTGATACGAGAATTGTCATTTGGATCGCTCTTGCTCATCTTGTTGGTTGGATCATCAAGGGCCATGATGCGCGCACCTACCTCGCGTATTTGCGGCTCTGGAATGGTGAACACCTGCTGCCCATACAAACTGTTGAAGCGTTGCGCCAGGTCGCGTGTAAACTCGATATGCTGACGTTGATCGTCTCCTACCGGCACAAGATTGGTTTGATACAGTAAAATGTCGCAAGCCATCAACGTAGGATAGCAGTAGAGACCTGCGCTGACGGATTCCACATTCTCGCCTGCCTTCGATTTGAATTGGGTCATGCGGTTCAACCAACCCAACGGGGTGTAGCAGTTCATGATCCAGCTCATCTCAGCGTGCTGGCGGACATGCGACTGGACAAACAGCTTGCAATAGCGTGTATCCAGCCCGCAGGCAAGGTAGAGTGCCGCGAGTTGCCTGATGCTCAGGTGTAACTCTTGTGGATCAATGGGTACAGTAATGGCGTGCAGGTCGACAATGCAGAAAATGTTATCATACTCTGCCTGTACTGCTACCCAGTTGCGTATAGCCCCCAGATAGTTGCCTAAGTGGAGATTACCGGTTGGCTGCACACCGGAGAAAACGCGCTTTTTCACTTGTGTCTCCGTACTTAACCTGCTTAATTCAGGCTTGATGTTCTGATTTGTCTCAACTGGCATGATTGCTCATTCCTCCATCATGGTAATGCGTACAACAGCAATAAAAAAACGCCACTCTTCCCACTATAGGGACGAGAGGCGTAAAGCTTTCGTGGTACCACCCTTGTTCAGATTATCCTTCATGCCCTTGATGGGCACATAATGAATAATCCCTCATTGCCGGATACAATCCACCTGTGAAAATGAATGGATGATATCCTGTCCTCGATAACGGGGGACGTTCCGCAAGAGACTACTAATTGTTGCAGAATATTCATCTGCTGGATGTTTGTGCTCTGGCTCCCAGGACCATTCTACGACTGCTCAGGTATCGGTTTCCACCTGTTCCGACTCTCTGTTTCCGTTGCAAAGACGTGTACTTTTCCTGTTCATAGCTTTCAAGGTATTCATTTGTATTTAGGCCAAGTATACGGGTGATTTGCGGTTGTGTCAAGTGTTTTGAAGCCCAAAAATTGAGTTTCAAGTTGGCGATTGCTCGTCTGCTTGCCAACTTGAAACTCACCCTTATCACCTATTAATAGCTCTTCGGGATTACGAAAATATGACTGCTCCGTTAAGAAAATAGATCAACGTGGTTGTTATAATTTTTCGGGTCATTCTCTCATTCATTACTATGCTAATTTGTACTTTGTATGGAGGAGTAACCATTGATGGACTCTACTTCCGCTCAATCTATCCAGAAACAGCTACCTTTAACCTCTGTTCTTCAGCCAGAAGATACGGATGGACCTACATTGAATGATGATAGTTCTCTTCCAACATCTACCGTTAGCGCATCTCTCTTGCCTGAAACTTCTCTAAAGGGATGGTATGTTGCCTTCAAGAACATCCTGCCTACCTATTTCACTATTCATTTGTTATTTTTCATTATCACCTGCCTTTCGGTTTTATTTAGCATCAAGGATTTCTCTTCGCAGCATTTGAATATATCGACCCTGTGGCAGTCATGGCTTCATTGGGATACGTATAACTATATTGCGGTGGCAGTCAATGGTTACAGCGTCTCGTGGTTAACTGCTTTCTATCCCCTGTACCCTTTGCTTGTTAGATGCTTGATGTTTCTTGTCCATGATCCCCTCATAGCTGGCCTCATCGTCTCAAACCTCTCTGGTTTAGGGATGCTTGTCGTACTCTATCGCGTTGTGCAGGAGGATTTTGATGACGAGGTGGCATCTCGTACCGTTTTGTATTTTTCTGTTTTTCCCACCGCTTTTTTCTTTGCCGCCGTCTATAGTGAGTCGCTTTTCCTCTTTCTGACCCTACTCAGCTTCTATCAGATGCGCCATAGTCGCTGGTGGCTTGCCGGCATATTTGGCGCTCTAGCAGTCTTAACGCGTCCGACAGGCTTATTTCTACTCCTACCATTTTGTTATGAATACCTTCGGCAGCATGACTTCAAACTGAGGAATATGCGTTTCGATATCGCCAGTGGTCTCTGTATTATTGCAGGTATTGGCCTCTTCGCACTCTATTGCTATTATCTCTTCCATGATCCCCTTGCTTTCTCACATGCGGAAGCGAGGTGGGATCGCAAGTTGAGCGTTCCCGGTTATGCGGTACTCAGAACGGTCCATGCAATTATCATCAGTCAAGGGGTTCTTAGCTTCCAATCCTTGCGCAACATTCTTGATCTAATACCGGATCTATTCATGGTAGTGCTGGTTATTCTTGGCTTTGTTGGCCCCTGGAAGTTCCGGCGCGACTTATGGGTCTATGCCATATTTGCCGCAGCATTCTTTGTTTTTCCGCAACTCTTCCCGTTTGCCGGCCTCTATCCCTTACAAGCAATGGCTCGTTTTTTGCTACCGATATTTCCGGCATTCATCGTGCTTGCTGCAATCGGCAAAAATCGGACGCTCGATGTCGGCTACCTTTTGATTTCAGGCTCTGTGCTTTTCTTCCTGTTAACTCAGTTTTTGACGGGCCACTGGGTTATATAAACATAATCCTTTTCCGTTGTATCGCAACCATCACAAATTTGTGAGCATCCGAAATCCCACTTAAAAGCCCTTGACAATTTTTGCATATAGATGTAAAATGCATATAGTAACAAAAAGGTTTTCCGTAGTTCTCATATAGACTGCTTGACGCGAGTTTGTGCGAGACTATAAAGGTGAAAAAAGATTACATAGTCCAGCGATCGCAGAAATCTGCGAAGAAGGAAGAAAGCGACAAGGAGCAAAGAAATGGTAGAGAAAAAGGCAAACGAGGTTAACGAGACCGTATTAAATATGGTCAAAACAGCTCAGGAGACCAACGAGAAAATTGCTGAAAGCGCAGTAGCTGCTCAAGAGCGGAACATAAAGTATGCACAGAGCACAATCGCGAACGGTGTTGAGGTACTGAGAAGCCAGGCCGAGAATGTCCTTGCATTGATGCAGAGCGCAGTGGAGCAGTCTAAAAAGCAGCCAGGAGGTTTCCAGAACGTGATTGACAGTGCTATTGCGGCTCAGGAGCAGTACCTGAAATATGCTCAAGGCACGATAGTGAATGGCATGGAGGTGCTCAAGAGCCATGCTGAGAGCACGCAGGCACTGATTCAGGAGTTGGAGCAGCAGACCAGCAAGCAGCAAGAAGCCTTCAAGGAACTGGTACGTGAGTCGGCAGACGTCTACACGGACTACTTCCGCTCCCCGTTCTCTTTCTATCAGCAGGCCCTCAGCACTGTTGAGGCGGCCACCCGGCAAAGCATGGAGGCCTTTCAAAGCGCAACAGAGACCTTCCAGAAGTCCACGCGACAGGGTCTAGATACCTTTCAGAGCTATGCACACCAGGCACAGAATGCCGCGCAAAAAAATACCAAATAATATATGTAGAGCGCACACAAAGGGGGTCAGGGCGAAAGCCCCGGCCCTCTTTGCTATTTGTTGTATTTCAATATATGAGTTACTATATGTGATGATGCTAGTCTACGTGTTAAAGGAGCAGCTAATAATGGCGGAAGAATCAAAGGCACGGGGGCCAATGGATCCAAGGGATTTTTGGAGACAATGGTATGAAGCAACAACCGGAGCCCTGGCAAAAGCAGCGGAACTGGAGGGAGATCCGCTGGGTATTACCGCTCAGTGGTTGAAGGTGATGGAAGAGAACCGTGCTAAAATTCTTGCTGGAGGAACAACCCCTGCTGATCCGCACACTTTTTTCAAACAGTGGTATGAAGCCTCCAGTGAAACGTGGTCAAAAGTTGTTGGCGATATCATCGGGGAAGAGAAGTTTGTCGAAAACGCCAGCCAAATCATGGAGAGTTATACGAGTCATTACATGGTTACTCGTCGAGCCAACGAAGATTATTTTAGAAATCTGCAACTTCCCACTCGCTCAGACCTGGTCCGTGTTGCTGAAATTATCATTGCTTTAGAGGAAAAGGTTGACCGCATTGATGAAGCCTTCGATGATATCAAGGATGGATCTTCACAGCTGGCTACGCGGGACTCTCTGACAGATCTAGAAGTTCGCCTGGGCCGCGTTGAGAAGAAATTGGATACTCTCTCCTCAGTTCTGGAAAAGCTTGAAGCAATAGAGAAGCTTGTAAAACATGCGGATCATATTGAGAAGAAGGCTCAGTAAACTATGTAAATCATGCAGAGTAAATCATCAGTGTTGATACATAGCAGCAAAGAGGAGGGCGAAATGACCGGGGAAAATACTATAACAGATGATATACAAAACAATATCGAGAAGTATAAGGCAGGTATGCAGATTATTTTCGAAGGGGCGAGAGCTGAAACGGGACAGACACCAAAAGAGATAATCTGGACGAAGAACAAGGCGAAGCTTTACCACTATGAACCGTCGATAGAAAAGAGGTTTCCCGTGCCGATTTTGTTGGTGTATGCCCTCATCAATCGGCCCTATGTGTTAGACCTGATACCGGGTAACAGCCTCGTAGAGCATCTGGTGAACAATGGCTTTGATGTCTTCATGCTCGACTGGGGAATACCGGGTGACGAGGATAGCAATCTTACCTTTGAAAACTATGTCCTGGACTATTTACCGCGCGCGGTAAAAAAGGTACTGAGAACATCTAAGGCTGAGGAGATTACTCTACTGGGTTACTGTATGGGCGGAACGATGACTGCAATGTACGCAGCACTTTTCCCGGGCAAACCCCTTAGAAATTTGATACTGCTCACTGCTCCTATTGATTTTTCCCAGAAGAACACGGGGCTCTATGGATTGTGGACTAGCGAAAAATTCTTTAACCCGGATCACATGGTGGAGGCATTCAGGAATATTCCTGGTGAACTCATCGACACTGGAAATCGTATGGCTAAACCCGTCACCAACTACGTGGGATCCTATGTCACGATGTGGGATCGCATTTTGCAGGGTAAATCAATGGATACCTGGTTAGCCATGAACAAGTGGGTAAACGACGGTATACCTTTCCCCGGTGCAGCATTTCGCCAGTGGATTCGCGAATTTTACCAGCAAAACAAGCTTGTCAAGGGTGAAATCAAGCTTCGAGGGCAGCGTGTAGATCTCTCTAAGATCAGCTGCTCTGTTCTGAATATCGCAGGGAAGAAGGACCATATCTGTACTCTCCCACAGGCAGAAGCCACCATGAATCTTATCTCGAGCGACGATAAAGAATTTTTTGTTCTTGATGCTGGGCATGTCGGGCTGTTAACCGGATCAGAGGCTAAGAAAACGCTCTGGCCGAAGGTCAGCAACTGGCTGGAACTCCACTCGAATTAAAGTATCTCTGCGTAGAGAATAAAGCAGGCTCTCAGGGGTAGTTACCTGTGAGAGCCTGCTTTATTCTGCTTTTATGTTGACATTCGTATGTGCAATCAAGTACTATTAAAACAAATCCGGTTGGCATTCCCAAGAAATAGCTCGTGCCATCCGCTACCTGATTGTGGATGGCAACTACATCACGGGTCAGATGCTCAACGTCAATGGTGACTTTTACATGAAGTAGTATTTTTAGAGCAGAGTTAGGAGGACAACCTGGCATGAGCAGCAATCTCAGTTTCGAGCATACCGACAACATCCTCATTGAAGAGCGGTTATTTCCACCACCCGAGGATATTGTAAAAAATGCGAACATCACCGCATACATGAAGTCTAAAGGCTTCGATGATTACGAGGCATTTTACCGGTGGTCATTAGCGAATCGCTTCGAGT
This sequence comes from Ktedonobacter sp. 13_1_20CM_4_53_11, assembly GCA_001919995.1. The sequence continues at coordinate 7,921 of MNIY01000113.1, read as the reverse complement.
TTTGGAACGATATGGCGAAAGAACTGCACTGGTTTGAACCGTGGAAATCGACCTTTGAATGGACAGACAAGCCTTTCTTCAAGTGGTTTACGGATGGCAAGTTTAACATCGCCTATAACTGCCTGGACAGGTACATGGGTACCCCTATAGAGGACAAAGTTGCATTTTACTGGGAAGGTGACGACGGCTCAAGCCGCGCCTACACGTATAAAGAGATGTACGTCCTGACGAACCGGGTGGCGAAAGTGTTACAAAACCAGGGCGTGAAGAAGGGCGAACGTGTGGCGATATATATGCCAATGATCCCTGAGATGGCGGCGTCAGTGCTAGCATGCGCACGCCTGGGGGCTCCCCACATGGTAGTGTTTGGAGGGTTTGCAGCCAGTTCTCTGCGCGACCGCATGAATGACTGTGATGCCAAAGTACTCATTACAGCCGATGGTGGCTATCGCGGCGGTAAAGTTATTGAGCTCAAGAAAATTGCCGACGAAGCTGTTGCCGAAACTCCTACAATTGAAAAGGTGTTTGTCCAACGGCATACAGGGTTTGAAGTACCCATGGCTGAGGGCCGCGATGTGTACCTGGATGTCCTGCTGAATGATATTCCCGAGGATACCGTTGTTCCTTGCGAACCGGTGGATAGCGAGGATATGCTCTACATTCTCTACACCAGCGGTAGTACTGGTAAGCCAAAGGGAGTTGTACACGTCCATGGCGGCTATGCAGTAGGCTGCTATGCTACCACTAAATTCGTGTTTGATATCAAACCGAGCGACGTTTTCTGGTGTACAGCCGACATTGGTTGGGTGACGGGTCATAGCTACACTATTTATGGCCCAATGACGAATGCCGCGAGTATTGTCCTGTTTGAGGGTATACCGACCTACCCTGCCGCTGACCGCTTCTGGAGTATTGTCGAGAAGTACAAGGTAAACATCATCTATACTGCTCCTACTGCTATTCGTAGTTTGATGCGCTTTGGGGAAGAATTACCTGCCAGGCACGACCTATCAAGCTTGCGCATCCTTGGTACCGTGGGTGAACCGATCAATCCAGAGGCGTGGATGTGGTATCGCAAGAACATCGGTCACAACGAATTGCCCATTATGGATACCTGGTGGCAGACCGAGACCGGTATGATCCTGATTAGTCCGACACCTATATTGCCGCTCAAGCCTGGGAGCGCAAGTCGACCGCTTCCCACGATCGAAGCTGATGTGGTAAACAAGGATGGCAAACCTGTTGGTCCGGAACACGGTGGGTTTTTGATCATTCGCCATCCGTGGCCAGCCCAGATGCGCACGATTTTTGGCGACCCTGACCGTTATAAGACCTATTGGGAGACGATCCCGGATGTGTACTTTGCAGGTGACGCTGCGACGATGGATAAGATGGGCTACTTCCGTATTCAAGGTCGCGTGGACGATGTGATCAAGGTCAGTGGACACCGCCTGGGTTCTATGGAGATCGAGTCAAGCCTGGTCAGCCATCCTGCGGTTGCAGAAGCTGCGGCAATCGGAAAGCCGGATGAGGTAAAAGGCGAGCACGTCAAGGTGTTTGTAATCCTCAGAAATGGTGTTGAGCCTACGGAGTCCCTGGCGGTGGAGCTCAAAAGACATGTTCGTACTTTAGTTGGCCCACTGGCTACACCAGACGAGCTTGAATTTGTGACAAGCTTGCCCAAAACTCGCTCCGGCAAAATTATGCGCCGCGTTGTCCGGGCCAGAGAACTGGGTGAACCCGTTGGCGATATCACAACGCTCGATGTTTAGCGACCGAGCGCCAATTGTAACACTATTGCCCCACAATAGAGCGAGAGCTTTATGGTCTTACAGCCATAAAGCTCTCGCTCTATTCGATTGATCCTCATAGAACGTAAAACCAAGCGACCAGTCTCTTGACAAATAGCGCCTCTAAATGTAATATGCATATAGATGCTGTTGCACTATCTCATCTCCTGGCATATAGATGCGAAGTTGTCTACGTGAGCGGGGGCGAAACAATGGAATATCGAGGGGAGAAGTTCGACATGCCAGTGAGAGCAATTACGGCATGAATGTTGATCCTTTTGTTGAGAAGAAAACAGTGATTGAGTCAACTTCCAAGGAACGAAAACTATGAGTAAACCCTCCAGAGACCTGGCACCGCTTCCAGCCATTGGATTGCGAGCATCACGTTCACGTACGATTACTGAGGACGATATTGACCTTTTTGCCCACGTCAGCACCGACAAAAATCCCATTCATATTGATGAGAGATACGCCGCGCTCACACCTTTTGGAGGGCGTGTTGCACACGGAATCATGGTCGCTTCGATGATATCAGCCGTGTTAGGCAATGATCTCCCTGGGCACGGGAGCATCTACCTGGGTCAGACGTTAAAATTTCTCGCACCTGTTCGTATTGGCGATACCATTACTGTTACTGTTGAGGTAATTTCCCTACGGGAAGATAAACACATTGTCACGCTGCGTACTGATTGTACAAATCAGGAAGGGGCATTGGTTCTCACCGGCGAAGCAACAATAAAATATGTACGAGTGTTAGATGAGCGGTAAATAATCCAGATCAACGCGAGGCACAAGATGACGCTCCACCCAAATAGTGAAGGTGGAGCGTCATCTTGTGCCTCACTACTTGACGGGAAGATGTCAGGTGATAAAATTTGAGTAATATTGTGAGATGGGCGGTACCAGAACGGAAACAGCGATGAAAATGGAAGAACCTCTGAGCGCAACAGTCGAAGAATACTTAGAAGCGGCTTATAACATGAGCATGGAAGATGAAGTGGTAATTGGGGCGCGTCTTGCTGAGAAGTTTGGTGTTGCGCCTCCAACCGTAACAGAAATGCTCAAACGTCTCGTACGCGATGGATATATAACGATGGATAACAAGCGACAGGTGACGTTGACTGAAGCTGGTATCCAGGCCGCTGAAGCCGTGTTGCGACGACATAGACTGACAGAGCGTTTTCTTGTCGATATGTTGGGAATGCAATGGCACCAGGTGCACGAAGAAGCCTGCCGCCTGGAGCATTTCATCTCTGGCGCGGTAGAGGCCCGAGTCATTGCTGCTCTGAACAATCCAACCACCTGTCCACATGGTAACCCTATTCCTGGCTCTGTTGTAAATGCCCGCAACTATCTCAAGGATCAGGGTGCGATACGTCTATCCTCAGCCTCTAAGGGAGAAATCGTCACTATTCTCTGTATCTCGGAGGTGGTCGAAGACGAAGAGGCGCTCATTCTCTACCTGCACGAGAAAGGTCTGACGCCCGAAACAGAATTAACTGTGCTCACGCAGGGTGGTGGAAGCGGTAGTGAACAGGATGAGAGCTTTATCGTGGAGGTCGCAGGTCGCCAGGTTTATATCAATAAAGCGGCGGCAGCGAAAATCTGGGTAAAACGCTGATAGGTACGACGTCAAACACCCTTTGTTTCTGGATTATCGCTGCGAATTTCGCAGCGATAATCTCTTTTTGTAAAGAAATTCGTAGAAAAAGCCTCTAAAGAATTGCTAATTTCTTCAGTTGTAGGTTACAATAGAGGAGGTAACCTGTTTTTGTGCTGTTAAAACATTGTGTTACTACTATTTTCAACATGACCTCTTCCCAAGAGGAAAGGAGCTATTATGCTTCGGGAACCGATTACGATTAACCCAAGAATTGTAGAAGAGATCGTCGTCCGCGAAGAGGGAGAGTTCAGGAAGCGTACTCCCCGCTCGCACGAGATTCACGAACGCGCGAAATTATCAATGCCAATGGGGGTCTCCAGTTCGTTCCAGGCGGTGCCCCCCTATCCGCTTTTCATCAGTCGCGCGGAAGGCAGTCATATCTGGGACTATGATGGCAATGAATATGCTGACTTCCACCTGGGCTTTGGAAGCCTGCTCGTTGGTCATTCACATCCCCTATTGGTAGAGGCCTTGCGCGAGCAGCTTGGAAAAGGCAGCCTCTATTCGTTGCCATGCCCTGATACTGTTTTCCTGGCGGAGGAATTAGTGCGTCGATTCGCGCCAATCGAGCAATTGCGTTTCTGTAACTCTGGTACTGAAGCGACAATGGATGCCTTGCGCCTGGCACGAGCTCATGTTGGCCGTGATAAGATCGTCAAAATCGAGGGTTCTTATCATGGGCATCATGACGCCGTCCTTATGAGTACCAAGCCTCCGATTGATGCAGCAGGCCCTGTTAGCCGCCCCAATAGCGTTCCGGCCTCGAAAGGTATACCCTCTGACGTCAAGAGCAACACTATTATTGCCCCTTATAATGATGCAGAGGCCCTGGAACGTATTTTGACAGAGCACGAAGGTGAGGTAGCGGCCGTTATCACCGAGGCAGTATTAATGAATGTTGGTATCATGCTGCCTGAAGAAGGTTATCTCGAAAGCGTGCGTGAAATCACCCGTCATCATGGAGTATTGCTCATCTTTGACGAGGTAAAAACCGGAGTCACGGTTGCCCCAGGTGGTATCACTGAATTGTATCCTGTAGAACCTGACCTTATCTGTCTAGCTAAATCGATTGGTGGCGGCATGCCTATCGGCGTTTTCGGAGGCCGAGAAGAGGTCATGCGCCATATTAACCACCAGGAAGTAGTGCATCTGGGGACATTCAATGGTAACCCTATGTCAATGCGCGCGGGCCTGGTCACGCTAACCCAGATTTTCACGCCAGAGGCTCACGCCCATGCAATCGGCCTCTCGAAGCAACTGGGAGAGGGATATGTGGGCATCATTGAGGAATATGACATGCCCATGCATGTGGCCCAGATTGGCGCGAAGGGGTGTGCCATGTTCCGTTATGAGCGCGCGCGTAACTATCGTGCCTGGTGGGATATTGATATGCATCTCTCCTATGCGTATTGGCTTTTCCTGGCAAATCGTGGCATCCTCTTTCCGCCAGGGTTTGATGACCAGTGGACGGTTTCCATTCAGCACACGCAAGCCGATATCGACCACCACTTACATGTGTTCCATCAGTTTGTCTCAGAGTTGACGAGATAAGTAAGCAGCCACATAGAGGAGATGGTAATCTATTTCGCCATCTCCTCTATGTGGCTGCTTACTTAAAGTCCTAATATTGATGATTTAACTGATGAATTAATGGACGAACGCCGCATACTTTGCTATACTTACTGGTACAATAACGCTCCCGGTATTGTTACATATACATGCGACAATGTTATGCAGAATAGCTGATTGAAAATGAGTAGCCAAAGCATTCCTTTGCGAGATACCGCCCATGGTGAGAATGAAGCGGGGAACGGAGATCATGCCGCTTTAGGCAGACCAACTGATCCACCTGTAGATAATGGAAAACGAATCAGGGGAATTACACCGTTCTGGCATGATCGGTTCATTGAAATAAGCCTGGTCTTATCAATGACAGCGTATTATGTCATTGGTAATGTGCATCTCGGTACAGGTTTCCTCTTTGCATTAAATCCGTTGTTATCTCTCCCGTTTTTGCTGGTATTCGTGGTCCTATGCTGGTATCGTTTACCAATTGCCATAGCATTACTTCCTTTGACGTTACCCTTCTATTTCTACCAAAAGACGATATTTAGCCATTACTCTTTTAGCCTTGCAGAGATAACACTGGGTATCTGCCTGCTGGTTGCGCTGTTACAACTTGGGCTCCGGAGAAGTAATTGGTCATACTGGCTTTCGTGGCCAGAGTTGCGAGACCGCCTGGGGCCATTTTCTATCCCAATATTTGTTTTCTTTCTAGCTGCGACACTTTCAATATTCATAGCGTATGATAAAGTTTCAGCTCTGCGTTATTATCGTGAAGAGGTAATTGATCCGCTTCTCTACTTGATGCTTGCTCTCTACTGCTTAAGTACACGTGGTGATGTGACACGTTTATTGCTGGCGATGTTGGGTACCGGGTTGATGGTGGCGTTAGTTGGCGTGATGCAGTTCTTTGACTTTAGAAACACGTTGCAACTCGAGTCTGATGGCGTACGCCGCGTCCATGCCATGTATGGCAGCGCAAATAGCATCGGATTGCTCTTTGACTATGTATTGCCAATTGGATTTGCATGGATTGCCGCGAAATCACCGTTCACGCTGAATACATGGGCTTTCTGGAAAAAGAAGCTATTTGCTGTTGCTGTTTGTGTACCATTACTCTACGTGCTCTTTTTGACGCAATCCCTTGGATCCTGGATTGCCCTTGCTGTGGCGGCCGTTTTTATTGCCGCAATCTCAATTCGCCAGCGCAAAGTACTGTTGATAGCTGTAGCCATCTTTGTTGTTGCACTGGGTATTGTGCTTTTTCTCTTTCATACTCATATCACAAATTTTTTCTTTCATAGTCATGTCGACATTCATCAGGTCAGTACAACCACCAAGCGTCTCTATTTATGGGAGAGTGCGCTGAATATGATTCACGATAGCCCCTGGTTTGGCTACGGCATGGATAACTGGCTCTGTCACTATAGTGTCAATAAAATTTGTTTTACACCTCAACTGCACCATTACCTGATCGCTCGCGATCCTGTAACTCATGTCTCGACCGACCTCAAGTTCGAGCCAAATTTGTCTCACCCACATAATGTCTTTCTGCATGTGTGGGTAAGTATCGGAATCTTTGGCGTGTTAGCGTTTATCGTAGTGTTGATACTCTTCGCGTGGCTATTTATACGGATGATGAGAAACCTGCGTGCTAACGAGACAAAAGGAAGCCTGCTACTACGATGGATGACAATCGGCATCGGTGGCGCAATGCTTGCTGCCATGGTTCAGGGGCAAGTCGATAGCGCATTCCTGGAACAAGATTTAGCCTTCTGTTTCTGGATGGTGGTTGTGGCACTCCTGCTGCTCCGCGTACACTCCGGAACCTTCTGGAGAGGCCAAGTAAAGCCTAAGACTTAAAGCCGATTGTGTGGTAACTCACTTTTTGAAGGCGAAATAGTTCATTGTTCCGCATTTTCTCCTCAATTATACTCTGTGCAAAGATCATTTCGTCGAGGAGCAAGAATGCCCATATTCACCACTTTTATCGATATCTCTGTTTCCACGTTGCTGACCTGGTTGGCATGCCATTTTGTCGGTGATTTTGCCTTTCAAAGCACCTGGATGAGTGTCGAGAAGGGGAGAAGTTGGGAAGTGAACTTCTATCATTGTGCCACCTATACTGCTGTATTCGTGCTTTTTGCACATCCTTCTATCCTCGCCGCCGCTGCCTTGTTTGGTACTCACTTTGTCGTTGATCCACTCAAGTCTCGCTATAAAGTGATCGGACCAATCTGGGTTGATCAATTGCTCCATATTCTGACGATATTGCTGATTTTGGGCCTCAAGTTTTGACGACGAGGGTTACCTGGTACCTTCTGTTGCTCTTCCACTTATTCCTCCTAAAATGTCTTCACATCTCGTTTAGTTCGATGTATTGCTTTTATGGGATGTCGCACTCTGGTAATCGCGAGGGGTTGCGCTACATGGCCCAACGATGTGCATAGATGCTTATATCTAGTGCTACATGTAGTCAGCACCAGGCATGTAGATGCCAGGGCTTGAAGGTAAACGGGGTATTTGTATGTCTGATCTTGAAGGCATCATGTTGAGTGAATATTTCCTTTCGCAATGTATCAGAAGTGGAGGGGTCGCAGACGTCTACCGAGCTCGTCAGAACGGTGAAGATAGTACGGAAACGCCACAGCAACCCTCAACTGTTACGAATGGTGGTTCAGAAAACGCGGGGAATCGCCAGAAAGATGTCCTGGGAGAGAACTCTGTTGCTGGCAAACCTCGTTTCTGGACAGTGGATCCCGATCCTGTCGAGTGGTCGCCTATCACCAGGGCAAAAGTGAATTTAATACCATTGAACGCTGATGCCTACTTGAGCAATCAATCAGTAGTGATAGGGCCAGAGGTTCAGTCTCCTGCTCCTGCGCCTCAGTCTGCCGAGAAAGAA
>MNIY01000045.1 GCA_001919995.1 Ktedonobacter sp. 13_1_20CM_4_53_11 | reverse complement strand
GATGCAAGACGTTGGAGGTGTATACGCGCAAGCCGGTTGCTATTCAGGTCGACGGTGATCCATCAGGTTATACTCCCGCCCGCATTACCATCGTTCCCGGGGCGCTCAAAGTGATTGTACCCCGGCAGACAACGACAGGGCTATTTTCGTGAAAACACAGATAGAGCTGATTTTGCGCAACACGCGGGAAATCCGCTCTGTGCAAAGAATGACACGTACCTGGAGCTTAGCGCCTGAAACTGACATTGAAGGCGATGTTGACGATCATAATGGTGAGACAGACCAGGCCTAAAGCGATCAGCCCCCCACTAAAGATACCACTTCCCATCGTCCCTAAGATGATGGCGGATAAAGGGATGAGCACAGCTACAGAGACGATGGCCAGGGCCAGCCGCATGCCGGCTGGCACACTGCTGCTACTAAATCCCTGTTGGGACGAAAGTTTCTGTCCTGCATATGAACCCATGAAAGGGTCTTTATAACCGGTATCGTAATTGCCGTAAGGGTGTTCCTGCTGTTGATGACTGCCCTCATCATAATCCATTCTTTGTTGTGACATATCAGGTAACTCCTTCAAACTCAGCACATGTAGTCAAGTTCTTCGCTTCAATCATCATACATACGAATGGTCAAGTAGGGAGTTGCATTTCATAGAAAAGTGCCGTCGTACTCAGGCGTCCATATTCAGTGAACCGTGGGAGCGCACCGCATCAAGGGATTCTAGCACTTGCAAGATATCCTGGCAGACATCGGCCATGACCTGAGGTAGCCAGTCTTCTGGACGAGGATTATCGGCGGCTACCTCGTCTTCCTCGATTTCCTCATCTATTGCTCGCCTGCTGTGCCGTGTTCCTCGCTCCGTGTGAGAATGATGGTCATCGTGAAGGCTCCGCATACCATCGGGATGCCAGATGGGAAGCTCTACCCGCTGTTGTAGTGTAAGTACCTCTGGCTGCAGACGATTTTCGTGCAAGGTCATAGAGATGCCCGGGCGTGTCTCGTTAGCACGACTGCTGTTTTCACTGGCGTGCAGCTTAAGCAACTGAACAAGTGAGAGGAGGGCCGTTTCTGAGATAGATGTACCTGCTCCGTTCAACACTAAACTGTACGAGAGGTTAACTACTAACGGCGGGATATCGCGCGTATGCAGGTGTGGACAATCATCTTCAGGTTCATGGAAGAAGTCACAGACACCGGCCGGGCCATCGAGCGAGAGGGAGGTGTCCAACGCACCCCAGGTAAATGAAAAGGTACAGGTACTGCGATGTTCCGCTTCTTCGCAACTTCCGGCATGGCAGGTGGCGGCAAATTCGCGTTCGAGTGAGCGTGAGTTTATCCAATATTCGGGATGCGTCATGAGAGCGGTATTATTTGCCGCCTTGAGGAAACACCCCGTTACATCTTCGTAAGTCAACATTCTATATGTGCTCCTCGCCGTTGATTGTACAAACACTACAGGAAGAACCTGATTGATGATTTTTTCTCAAGCGGCGTGCACCTATATTACTGATGAAAGGGGGGCAATGTCAATAAGCGCTGCCAGGCAACAAAGTAGGCAAAGATGAAGCACCACTCACTGGGTGCCTCATCTTTGCCTCTTATGCTTACTATGCGCTAAAACATCGGCTTAATAGAAATGATAGTATACTGAGTGACACCACCAGGAGTAGAGACGCTTACTTCGTCGCCTTCTTTGTGCCCGAGCAGCGCCTTTCCGACGGGGGACTGATCGGAGATCAAGCCAGCTTTCGGGTCAGCTTCGAAAGTCTCTACGATCTTGAAGTTTCTTGTCGTACCATTATCGGTCTCAACGTTCACCTGCATACCGATACGAACCGCTGGAGGGCCGTTTTCAGTGTCATGCATATCGGGTGTCATAATCTCTGAGAGCGCGAGGATAGCCTCCAGTTCGCTGATCTCACCTTCAACTTTGGCCTGGTTGTGCTTGGCCTCCTCATAGGCGCTGCTTTCGCTAATATCGCCGGCTTCTTTTGCGTCATGTATATAGTCAGCAACCTCTTTTCGTTTGACTGTACGCAAGTATTCCAGCCGTTCCTGTTTTTTGGCAAAACCCTCGGGCGTCAAGCGATACACTTTCCGCTCTGTTTTCGCGTCACTCTGTCCACCAATACTCATTAATAAACTCCTCCCTCTTGTTGAGGCATCCAATCTGTTTCTGACCTGTTTTAGAAAGAAATCTGTCTTTTTCTATGTATACCCACCATCCTCTGCGCTACCAGCAGAAAACTCTTCCCCCGCTCATTGATGAGCGACTCTGCACTTCAGATGGGAGAGCGGATGGGTCACTCGACAGCATTCTGCGAGTCAGAAGATGACGTTATTGGTTGCTGCCTGGCTTTAATTGACTGAGGCGACAATCACCTGCGTGCCGGGTGAAAGCGAGACGCAGATCTCAATATGCATGCAAAGAATTATACGGTGCAAAGGGCCGCGCGTCAAGTGAAAAAGCTCACAAAAAAAGTATTCAAATGCGACCCATACGAAACTGTCCAGTGCCACAAATTGAACAGGTGCCTTTCAGGGCTGGCGCTCCGTTCTTCGTCGTTACTGCTTCAACCTTCTGCATGAGAGTCTTTTTTTTACATTTGACACAATAGGCCTCTACACCGACGGCTTCTGTAGAAAGCTGCGTTTTACCCGAGTTAAGTTGCTGGGATTGGGCTGCAGCCTTGCTTTTCTCAACCGCCACATGCTCTGGTGTTGCCGTTATAGGTTTCCTGGCAACTACACCGGTGCTTTCAGGGGCTGATTTCTCCTCCCTGATCTTCCCTACTTCACTCCATGCGCGTATATTTTCCACGGTCATTGCTGGGAATTCTTCATGTACAAACTGGCCTGCATCCTGAATAAGGGCTATTTCCGCATGTTCAGGTAGAGAATGTTTACCTGCAATAGACCGGGCGTTATGCAATGCCCTTGCCCCCCAGATAACTAACGCGCGTTGGTCCAATGTATCAAACTCATGTGAGGCATCTACTGATAGCTTCCCTGTGAGCAACGCCAGGGGGGCATGCTCAGCACCAAATTGATGTGTGGTAGCATAAAGATAGTCAACATCGGCTCCCAAAATCTGGCCTTGTGATGGAGTCGCGTTACGGGATAAAGCAAAGCGCAGTGCCAGGCGGGTTGCCATGATTGGGTAGAGAAAAAAACTTACTAACGGCAATGCTAACAGTGCTGCTCGTTGTCGTCGTCGATCCCGTTCATTTGCAAACAACGCCAATGGTGAGATCAGGATCAATTGCTCGCAGATCTCTGGAAAGTGTTTTGCCGTGATCACGGCATAGTTACAGCTCAGTCCACTGGTGAGAATTGTTGCTGGTCGTTGAACCACCTGCGTTAGAAATTCATGGCAGAAGTCAATATATATACCTGCCGAGTAGTTAATATTGGGGTGATCTGATAAACCAAAACCAAGAAGATCAGGAGCATACACATAGTACTGTTGTGCTAACGCTTCGATTATTTTGCGCATCTCATAGGCTGATGCACCGATCGCGGGAGCATGAAGGAGTACTAATGGTGGCGCTTTATCATCCCCAAGCGTTTTATAAAATATATGACCCCGCTGTGAGCGATAAATGTGAGCCTCTCCTGGAAGGATACTTTCTAATGGTTGGGGAGTATCTATCCTATGGCGTAATGAAACAATGAGAGCGGCGATAAGGGTGACAAAGGCACCCAGGCCAATCAGTTCGACTATCTTTAGCAAACGCTGTACAATTTTACGCATTGTCTTCCTCCTCGTCTGTTGTAGTATAGCATGGTTACTGAAGAGGATGCTATACGTTATGCAAACTACGGTACACCAAAAACTAGCAACTCTATCGTATACGTAGCTGGAAACAGAATAAGTAAAGCAATCTGATTCCGGTTGCCTCGGAAACTGGGGTCTCGAAAACTCTCTTCCTTATCTATAGATAGACGAGAACAGTATCACCTGGAGCAATATGCGTATCATTCATAATCTCGACGAGATGACTGAAACAGCCCGTGGATGGCTTGCAGGAGGATCCGTCGGTTTTGTTCCTACGATGGGATCTCTTCATCAGGGACATATATCGCTTGTGCAAGCAGCTCATCAAGAATGTGAAATTAGCGTTGCCAGTATTTTTGTGAATCCTCTACAGTTTGAAGAGAGCGATGACCTGTTACGCTATCCGCGGGATCTGTCAAGGGACCTGCAACTGTTAAGTACCACCAACATCGATGTCGTCTTCATCCCGCGCACAGAGGATATATATCCCGCTGGATTTTCTACCTTTGTCATGCCCACGAGCCCTCTATGGGCAGTACAGCCAGCGAAAGGTACTGGTAGTCGGATATATGCTCGTGGGGTTGCCACGATCATTACCAAGCTCTTTCAACTTGTGCGACCGGACATAGCCTACTTCGGGCGGAAAAACGCCCAGCAGATAGCTATTGTTCGTCAAGTTGTACGCGATTTGAACATAGATGTGGGCCTCCGAATTTTACCAACGGTTCGTGAGAGCGACGGACTGGCTCTGGGAAGTCGTAATCACTTTTTGACGCAACCTGAACGCCAGGCAGCGAGTGTTCTATATCGTGCGCTGCTTGCTGGAAAAGCGCTCGTTGACGTGAATGTGCGCAACTGCGCTGAAATTGAGAAAGCGATGATGGACTTGGTGGTGACCGAACCCCTGGTAAACCTGGACTACGTGAAAGTTTGTCACTCAGATACCTTGAGCTCTGTAGATACAATAGTACCTGGAACAATGCTCATGATTGCCGCGCATATTGGAAAAGTACATTTTATTGACAACATCATCTGGCGGGGTGGCACAAACTGGCTCTTGTGAATGACCCTTTCGCGCTAGCTTTTTTGTTGAAATCTAACTATAATAGGTGGGAAAGCGGTTTTAGCATAACTAAGCTTCAACGAATTAGGAGGCTACCATGCCTATTATTTTAGGCCAGCTTTTCCTTGTGGCGGTTATCGCCTACCTTTGGGGCTCAATTCCTGCCGGGTATTGGATGGGGAAATTGCTCCGCGGTAGAGCTTTTGATATACGTGACTATGGTAGTCATAAAATAGGTGCAACAAATGTTCTACGCACGCTCGGTAGAGGACCTGCAGCAGTAGTATTTCTCTTTGATCTTTCAAAGGGCGTGGCGCCTACGTTACTCGCTTTGCTCGTCCCATTTCTGAACGTCAATGGTTGGGGGCCAGCTATCGCTGGTGTGGCTGCATTACTGGGACATTGTTTCCCTATTTTTATTGGCTTCAAAGGCGGTCGTGGCGTCCTTACCGGCGCAGGAGCACTGCTAGTTATTTCTCCCTTCATTTTCCTGATTTCTCTCGTTGTTACTTTTGTCACTATTGCAACCTCGCGCTTCGTCTCCCTGGGTTCTGTACTTGGAAGCCTTGCTACCATTGTCTCTGGCCTGATTTTTTTCTTCGTAGACCTGGCCGACCCATCGTTTTTTATACACGTGACATTCCCGGATTTACTCTTTTTGGTAATTGCCCCGGCATTGGTAATTATTTTTCATTATGATAACATTGGTCGCCTGCTTTCAGGAACTGAACGGAAGATTGGACAGAAGGTTCAGGTTGAAGAGAACCCTGCCTCTCCCACTAACCCTTCTTCGAAAGCGCAGGCGTAATAGCTGTATCATAGATAGCAATAACGCGGAAACGACACAGCGCCGGCAATCAGGCATCACTTGAAGATTGTGCCGTGTCGTTTCCGCGTTATTGCTGTTCGTTACGCCTGTAATGGATTGGCCTCCCGTTCCTTCTGGAAAATGGGCAGGGCGCTAATCATATATTCCGCCCCCGAAAGCACCGTCCATAGTGCCGCAAGAACCAGGCCAACATCGGCAAGTAGCAGCAAGATATCGGGGAAATTCACAGTCGCGCTGTTAAAGTTCAACATCGGTGGGAAGAGAGAGAGTTGATGCGCTCCGAGGCCTTTTGCTAGCAATAAGGCACTCATAGCGACCATGGTTATCAGTGTTTTCTGTTTGCCCCATTTGCCTGCGGGGATCACCTTCCCTTTTGCAGATGCCATTGAACGCAAACCAGTCACTAGAAACTCACGAGCTATAATAACTGCTACGATCCATGCAGGCACAAGACCAACCTGGACCAAAGCAATCAGAATGACCGAGACAAAAACTTTGTCGGCTGTCAGGTCTAAGAAAACACCTAACGGTGAAACCAACTTGTAGCGACGCGCTAGATAGCCATCAAGAAAATCCGTTCCAGAGCCAAGGACAAAAAGTACTGTTGCGACAAGAAACGCCAGGGGAGTATTTATCAACACCAGCACGAATATGACGACTGTTGCCAAAATACGGCTCAAGCTAAGTATATTTGGAACGTTTTGCATTCGAGTATCACTCCTTATTCTCTAAAACTGCGCTGCCAAAGTGAGTATGTGCTACTACTACTCAGAATACATCCAGCGGCCTGAACTCGTGCTACGTCAGCAGCCGTACGAATAAAGCCACCAGCGATAAAAGGGCCAGACAACAATCGTTGTAGCGTTTGGGCTATCTCTGGAAAGATGATGCCAGGGAGAATCTCTACGATATCTGGAGCGGCGCGCGCAATCGTTCTTACGCCGGTATCCAGGGCTGAATCGTCCAACAAAAGGAGGCGTTGGATCGTGGTCAACCCCTCTGCTCTCGCGGCTGAGACGAGCTGGGAGCGGCTTGTTATGATCGCATCAACTCCCATTTGGCGCAGATATTGAATGCCGGCACGATCTTTGCCAACTCCGCTCACCAGGTCGACGTGTACGACGACTCCTTTCCCACGTTGATGGGCCTGTATTACGAAAGGGGCCATCTGGAAGGCATCTCCTTTGAGCAAAAACAGCAGCAGCGCATCGGATTCTAAAGCAACCTGCATATCTCCATCTGATTTCATTGCTGCTGCCACTGGATACTGGTGAGCTAAACGTAAAAACTCTTGTTTGATCATGTTCTTCCACCGCGGGATAAGCTCCATGCCGCCTGGGTAATGCTAACTAAGCTGACGGTACTTGACAATTAGCCGTTCAGTCGAGTATTATCATTATATGCTAACTCAACACTAATGTATAGTTAGCGGCTGCGGTACCTGGTAAGATATCTACAGCGTGCTTCCTTCTTGAGTGAGAGAGCGAAGGTAGCGCTGCAAAGTTACCAGAGACCTGTATGGACAACTGCATAGGCGTTTAAGGACAGTGAAATGATAAGTCCTGAGCCAACCTGTTTATGAGGCTTAGGGCTTTGTTGTTTTTTTACTCCTAGAGCCAGAGGTGCAGCATGATTATCCAGTCCAGGAGGTCACTGCTCAGTATTTCGTCGCAGTGCAAGATCATACCGATTGTAGAGAGCCGTGTGCAATTCACACAGGTTTTTGACTCCAAACATGTCAACTCCGTCTTATTAAGACACTGTAATCTATTCGATTTCACAACAATACTTAGCGAGGCCCAAAAGCGTTCGCTTTCAGTATATGTCAATATTGATCATATTGACGGTATTCACGCCGATGCTGCCGGATTGCGCTATCTCGCTGAATATTTGCAAGTGAGCGGCATTATTTCTAACCATCCTCGCATCCTGTCTCAGGGCAAAAATTTCGGGTTAGAGACCATCCAGCGCATCTTTGCGGTGGACTCGACAGGTTTGGAGATGGCTTTAGAATCGGTGGATACCCATTACGTTGATGTACTCGATATTTCTCCCGGTTTAGTTACTCCATATATTACTACACAAAATAAAGAACTGTTTCCATTACCTTTTATTGCCTCTGGCCTGATCCATACGCCTGAACAGGTACAGTCTGTGCTGCAATCCGGCGCTATAGGCGTTGCAGTCAGTCGGCCTGAACTCTGGTTATGACAGGTGACATGCATATGCATGTGAAAGAAGATTACTAGCAAATACCCTTCTGTGTTGTTTCTCCTTTCACAGCCGGCGTTGTCTGTGTAGAGATATTTTTCTATGTTTCGTTGCAAGTCAGGCATGGATGCCTACGCCAAGTCGATACGTTGTCGTTTTGTATGGGCGCAGAGTTGTTGTACCCAAAAGAAAGAAGGTTAACCATGGCGAAGTATGTGCTTGCCCTTGATCAGGGCACTACCAGTTCGCGCGCGATCGTCTTCGATCATGAGGGCGCGATTGTGAGTTCGGCACAGCAAGAGTTTCCACAAATTTATCCATCTCCAGGATTGGTCGAACATGATCCGGAAGCGATCTGGTCGAGCCAACTCGCAGTGGCACAGGAGGCTATGAAAAAAGCTGGGGCCTCGGTCTCCGATATTGCTGCCATAGGCATCACGAATCAACGTGA
>MNIY01000110.1 GCA_001919995.1 Ktedonobacter sp. 13_1_20CM_4_53_11 | reverse complement strand
TTTGTGGAGCGTGAAGGCGTTCGTTACGCCATCAAAGAGACGACACCCCACATGGCGGAGCGTGAGATCGCCAGTTTGCGCGAGATCGACCGTCGCGGCATTCCCGCCCTCGACCCCATCGGCAGCGTCATAGTTCCGGCGCCTCCCGTCTTGCTCGAAGAAAAAGGTCCTAATGGCCTCCCGGTGTACACCAGTGGGGATCGCGGGTATATGGTGACACAGTTAGCTCCCCGCGTTATTCCCCATTCCTTGCTCTATCGCATCCCTTTTACCCGCAAAACCAAGCGCCGCATCCTCTCGGCCATTGCGATCCTCCTGATCGAACTACACGAACATGGCGTCTACTGGGGCGATCCATCACTGGCGAACGTCTTGATCCGCATCGCTGGGCAGCGCATTCAGGCTATTCTCGCTGATGCCGAGACTGCGGAATTCTTCCCCCGGCCGGTCAATGAAGGCTTACGTGAACAGGATCTGGAGTCTTTCGGTGAGTCGTTGATGTGGCAGGCCGAAGACCTCCGTTACGCCCGTGGGCTGTCCGAAGATGAGGAACTGCTCGATGATAAAGATTTTCGCTACCTTGAACAACGCTATCGCATCTTGCGTCGAGAACACAGACTGCTGCATTCCTCCTTTGCCTCAGAGACACGCTTCCAGTTCCAACATATGCTCGAGAGCCTTAACGAGCGAGGATTCTCGCTTCTTGGCATGGGAGGGCAAGCCTTTCAGCAATTCGCCACTGTACTGCCCGGCTGGTATCAACGTCGTATTCACGAACTGCTAGGTATCCATGTACCGCGCAGGTATGCGCGTCGTTTCTACAACACCATCCTGGGTCATCAGTATCATCTAAGCCAGAATGAGGGGCGCAATGTGAGCCTCGAGAAGGCAGCAAAGGACTGGTATACTCACTATCATCTCCCCGCCATTCTCTTCCTACGCCAGCATCTCACCAAGGGACAGGATCCCTTGCAGGCCTATTTCTCATTCTTGGAATATAGATGGAAGCTCAGTATGAAGGCAGGTTATGAGGTTCCCCTGGAAGAGGCTGCCCTGTCATGGTTAATCCAGCAGGTAGAGACCGAGAAGCTGATTGGTGTTGACCCGGCTGATTTGGCGAGGTGGTGGCACGAACGCGTACCGGTCGCGCAAGTCCTTGAGCCCCCTCTCATCGAAGGAAAAGAATTGGAGCCGCTCCTCTCTAAAGAGGAGCAGCCCCTTGTACATCTTCCAGCGCCTGAATTGGACAAAAAACTAGATCAGATTTTGGAACACTCTGAGGAAGAGTGACGCCAGCTTAAACTTCTTCTATGTCGTCGTCGAGAAGATCCTCTTCCTCGGTGCCTTCGACTTCAGCCACATTGAAGGAGGAGATATTGCTGCGGATCTGCTCTTCGATGGCCCCGGCAACATCGCTGTTCTGGCGCAAGAAATCTTTGGCGTTCTCTCGTCCCTGACCCAGGCGAATATCGCCCACGTTAAACCATGCGCCACTCTTTTTGACAAGGCCCATCTCCAGGCCAAGGTCTATCAGTCCACCCTCGCGAGAAATACCCTCGCTGTACATAATATCGAACTCGGCAACACGGAACGGCGGAGCAACCTTATTCTTGACCACTTTGACGCGTGTACGACTCCCCATCACCTCCTGACCCTGCTTGATCGAGTCGATACGACGAATATCCAGGCGCACAGAAGCATAAAACTTGAGCGCTTTACCACCCGCGGTCGTCTCAGGGTTACCAAACATGACACCTATTTTTTCGCGTAACTGGTTGGTGAAAATGACGGAAGTGTTGGAGTTGCTAATGGCGCTCGTCAGCTTACGCAGTGCCTGGCTCATGAGACGAGCCTGCAGGCCAACATGCGAATCGCCCATCTCGCCCTCGATCTCGGCACGTGGCGTCAGAGCCGCGACAGAGTCGATCACGACCACGTCGATTGCGTTGCTGCGCACAAGTGAATCGACGATCTCCAATGCCTGCTCGCCCGTATCGGGCTGCGAGATCAACAGGTTATTCGTATCGACGCCGCAGTGAGCAGCATAGAGACGATCCAGCGCGTGCTCAGCATCGATGAAAGCGGCATAACCACCAGCATGCTGCGCACTGGCGATGATATGCTGGCACAAGGTCGTTTTACCAGAAGCTTCCGGTCCATAAATCTCAGTGATACGGCCTCTCGGCACTCCCCCTATACCCAGCGCGAGGTCGAGCGCAATTGACCCTGTAGGAATGACGTCAACGTGAATGTGTGAAGCCTCTCCCAGTTTCATGATCGCACCCTTACCAAATCTGCGCTCAATCTGTTGCAATGCAAGGTCTATCGCCCTCTCACGCTCAGATGTGGCGACAGGTCCAGCTGAATTGCTTCGGTCCGAAACGGGTTTTTCCTTTTTATTCATTCGCTTTACTGTTTACAGGGTGTGTGGCACAGACAGGGTTATGGTTGCTGCCTTCCCGCTCTTCACCGCCCCTGCATTCCTCCTTTTTCATGACGAGAAATAAAAAACAAGCACATAGCCAGATGCTGCACTTCTTCAGTTCCTTGGTTGACACACATAGGTATTCTTCTGCAGGGTTGAAAAAGCGGAAATAGACCTCTCTCTACGTCTATGCTCCGAAACTAGAACAAGGGTACCATACATGCATGAGTATGTCAAGCCGTTTTTCCACGGATTGCCCGTCCATTTTACATGTTCCGCCGGCCCTCGAGGGCGCGACTCAGCGTCCCTTCGTCAGCATACTCCAGGTCACCACCCATCGGCAGACCACGCGCCAGGCCCGTCACGCGCAAGCCCAGGGGAGCCAGTTCCCCTTTAATATAGTTCGCGGTGTATTCTCCCTCGAAGTTAGGATTCGTGGCAAGGATCACCTCTCGTACATTGCCCGTGCGCACCCTCTGTAGCAGCTCGTCAATACGCAGATCCTTTGGTCCAATGCCCTCTACCGGAGAAATCGCCCCGTGCAATACATGATAGAGCCCCTTGTAAACGCCCGTTTTCTCTAACGCCAGCAGGTCGAGAGGTTCTTCTACGACACAGATCAACTCCTGGTCACGATTGGGATTGCTACAAATAGCACAGGGATCGGTCTCGGTAATGTTAAAACAGCGCGAACAATAGATGATGCTTTCCTTGACGCGCATGATAGCTTCTGCCAGGCGGCGCGCCTGGTCGGCAGGGCTGCGCAGGATGAAGAAAGTCAGGCGCTGCGCGGTCTTCACACCGACACCCGGCAGTTTTGAAAATTCTTCAACCAGTGCCGCCACTGGTGGTGCAATATCACTCATAAGTTAAAACATTCCTGGAATTTTTAGACCACCCGTCGCGCTACCCATCATGCGCTGCTGAGCCTCAGTTGCCTTATTAAAAGCATCTTTCGCCGCTGCCAGCACCATAACCTCTAACTCCGCGATGTCTTCAGCGTTAAAGGCTTCGGGATCGATCTTTACATCGGTGACTTCAAACTTGCCGCTCATAGTGATCGTCACAGCCCCACCGCCCGCTGTGCCAACGAAATTGCTGGCTTCCAACTCCTCCTGCATCTTTAAAAGCCGCTGCTGCATCTTCTGGATATCACGCATACTCATAGAAAAAGTGCTCCTTACTTCGTTTAGTAACTTACTTCAGGCGAATATCGACGATTTTCGCTGAAAATGTCCTCATGACTTCCTGCACTACTGGATCACTGCTCGCCTGCTCCCTGACAGCCTCGGGCGATAATCCCATACTAATATTTTCGCTCACAATGTTCTTCTTGGCAACTGCCGGGGATTGCTCCACCGCGGACGCGTGCCCATTGGTAGCAGGCGATTCCTGCTGAAACTCAGCTTCGGCCTCTGGCTCAGACAATCGAGGAGGTGAGTCAGCAGCAGACCGCTCAAGGTGCGCTGAACGCGGCGGCGTCTCCTTTACGGCAGTGTTCAACGAGAAGCTGCCGGACTCAAATATCAAAGAAGAAGGCGGTAGTGCTCCAGGAGCAAGCAAACGCACCCGGCATTTCTGCTTAAATTCTGTCGAGAGGGCCCAATCTACATCCTTAGCGCGGTCGCCCTCCTGCACATATTTATGGTGAAGCTCGTAAGCCGCCTGGATGACGACGACGGTCTCTTCCAATGTTCCCTCGACCCCCATGACCGTGAAGCTGTTGAGCATCGCTGCAGTCTTCGGATTTTTTGGCCGCACACGCTTCTTTACATTATCCCACGCCTCCCTCACTTGCTGCAGCGTTAATGAAGGCTTGCTTTCTACGCCTGCTGTGGTTGGAGTAGCCGCGCGTTCATTACTTTGGCTGGAGCCGGCAGGGACAGGTGATCTTGACGTTTGCCCGGCTACCTCCTCGTTCTCGGTAACGGGGAGGATGTGATCGGCGCCAGGCGCAGCATTACCCTTGTTGGCCCTGGAAGATGAAGGCGTGGGAGGCAGCACGCTTTCCGGCACAAGAGGCATTGGTGGTGTCGCCTGGGATGGAGCGGATCGCGCTTGCACGGAGGCAGAGCGAGGCTGCAGCGAAGGATCAGCAGTCGAAGGGCCGGCAGATTGACCACGCTGGGAGCTGCGATGTAGCTCAATGCTCTGCAAAAAGGCCAGTTCCAGCCCGAGTTGGGGTGTTCCCTGGTTCTTTTGCATGAGATCGTTCTGTGCGAAGATGCGAGCCGCTTCTGTCAACTCCCCGAGATCGAAGAGTCGCGACATTTGCCTGATCTCGCGTACCTCGTCCTCGGTGCGGTCAAGAATGCTGGCAATATCTGCCCCTGCTTTCGCCAGCATCAGCGCGCGCCAGTATTCTCCAACCTGGATGTTGAGTTGACGCAGGTCAGCTCCAGCCCTGAAAGTTCGTGAATAAGATGCAAGACGGCAGCGCTATCCAGCTCAGAAACATGCATGATAAGTTTCTGTATGGCACGCGGGTCAGCTACACCCAGCATCGCCTGCACCTGTGCCAGCATGATTTCATTTCCCGAGTAGGCGATCGCCTGGTCCAGCAGACTGAGCGCATCGCGCATCCCTCCTGCTGCTGCCCTGGCAATCAACTCAGCCGCCGAGCGCTCTATTCGCACGTCCTCCTGCCCGGCAACATACTCAACGTGTTCAACAATCTGCCGCGTGGTAATGCGTTTGAAGTCGAAGCGCTGGCAGCGAGAGAGTACAGTGGGCAACATTTTATGCACATCCGTTGTCGCCAGTACAAATACAACGTATGGCGGCGGTTCTTCCAGTGTCTTGAGCAAGGCGTTAAATGCCTCTGTGGTCAGCATATGCGCCTCGTCAAGCACATACACTTTGTACTTCCCGGTAGAAGGCGGCATCATGACTTTTTCACGCAGATCACGAACGCTATCGATACCGCGATTGGAGGCCGCGTCGATCTCGATGACGTTGAAGGAGTTCCCAGCGGTAATCTCGCGGCACTGCTCGCACACATTGCATGGCTCACCATTGACGGGGGCGCTACAATTGATCGTTTTTGCCAGCAGGCGCGCGGTGCTGGTTTTGCCTGTTCCCCGCGGTCCCGTAAAGAGGTAGGCATGGGCAAGCTTACCGCTGCTGAGCGCGTTTTTGAGCGTGCGAATGACGGGTTCTTGACCAACGAGATCGCCGAAAGTCTGCGAACGCCATTTTCTGTAGAGCGATTGTGAAGATGAGGACATGGTACACTAACTCCGCCTGTATCCCTCTCCTGGATATCCGCGCCCTCGACGGGCTACAACCTTCCACCAGCACTGAAGAGCGTGCGATCACACAGAAAACCGATTTTCGCCCGGTCCTGCCGATTAGCGCAATCAGGCACCCCTGCAACACCCAGAGAGGTCCACTTACCGTTGCTTCCTCACGGACCTAGCGGGGTTCACAGACATCTGCCGCGCAGGACCCAATTGCGCCAATCGACAGGACCGGAAGAAAACCGGTCTGTTCCACTGACTCTCGTCTCAGGAACAACGCTATTTTACTCCTGTTGACTTCGTTTGTCAAGACAGATATTTGCCAATTAGCAGGCTATATTTCTCCTTTGCTTCCGCGGGAATCCTGCTGCGCTCGGTCATAATCGCGGCCGAAAGCGCGCCGGGACATTCACAGGTGTTGGCGCTGCGATCAGCAGGAATCTTCTGCGCGACGCTGCGCAGGATGCGCTGTGCGTTGGCTACATTCGCGCTGAGATTGCCAACCACCATCTCGACGGTCACGGATTCCTCGGATTCGTGCCAGCAGTCATAATCGGTGGCACAGGCCACCATGGCGTAGCACAACTCTGCTTCGCGAGCCAGTTTCGCCTCCGGCAGCGCGGTCATCCCGATGATATCCATGCCCCAGCTTCGATAGACTATTGACTCGGCCTTGGTAGAGAACAATGGGCCCTCAATACAGACGTAGGTCCCACCCTCGTATACTTTGACGTCGCCCAGCTCGTGGGCCGATGAGAGCAAGAGATCACTTAAGGTTGGACAGAATGGTTCTGCAAACGTGACGTGGACAACGATGCCGCCCTCGAAAAAGGTGTTGACACGGCTTTTCGTACGATCGAATAGTTGATTGGGAATCACGAGATCACGGGGAGCAATATGTTCGCGCAGGCTGCCAACCGCGCTGACTGAAATAACCCACTCGACGCCCAGGCTCTTGAGTGCCCAGATATTGGCGCGTACGGGTATCTCGGTAGGGCTAATGCGGTGTCCCCGCCCATGGCGCGGCAAAAAGGCCATCGGTACACCCTCTACCTTGCCTATGGTAATCACGTCGCTGGGATCTCCAAAGGGCGTCTGTACCGCAACCTCCTCAACATCGCTCATCCCTTCCATCTGATAAAGGCCACTACCACCAATCACACCAATCCTCGCTTGTGGCATTCCTACTCCCTCCTTCCAAGCGCTCCATGCGATTAAAACACATGAGGAATAACGAAATGGCACCCCTCCAGGTTTCGGGGTGCCATTCCCTACCCTTTGATCTTGATGTAATGCAATTTGCCCACTTTGAGTATTGCACCGTCCAGCACCGGCACAATAAAATTGACATCGTTCACGCGCACCGCCTCCCCTGTCTCTCCGTCCGGGAAAAATGAGACGCCGCCCTGCTGCACAATGCGCCTGGCTTCACTTTTACTGCCCGCCAGCTTAGCATCAACCATAAGCGTGATAATGTTCGTAGGCTCGCTCAGCCGGTAAGTAGGAATATCAGTTGGCAGTTTGCGCTCAGAAAACTGGCGGATAAAAGCCTCCTCGGCCTCCCGTGCTGCCGCAGCATCATGAAATTCGGTGACAATTTCACGTGCCATGCGCAGCTTGACATCCCTGGGATTTATCGAGCCCTCAGCCATCTTACGGCGCAGTTCATCCAGTTCAGCCTGCGGAACATCCGTCAACGTCTCAAAGTAGCTCATCATCGCGTGATCCGGCAGCGACATGAGCTTCCCAAACATCTCGTGAGGGGGCGCCGTGATGGCAATATAATTGCTCAGGGACTTACCCATCTTTTTATAGCCATCCAGCCCAACGATCAGCTCCACGGTCAGAATCTGCTGCGGGGGCTGCCCAAAGACCGGCTGTAGTTCGCGCCCAACCAGCAAGTTGAAGGTCTGATCCGTGCCGCCAATTTCCACATCTGAGCGCAGCATGACCGAGTCATACCCCTGCAATAACGGGTACATAAATTCAGAGAGATAAATCTCCATACCACTTTTGTAGCGATTGGCAAAATCATCTCGCTCGAGCATCTGGGCCACAGTTTTAAGGCTGAGCAGTTTGATGGCGTCACCCAGGTCAAACTTGTCAAACCACTCGGTTTGATAGTGTACCTCGGTCAAATCGCGATCAACGATCCTGAAAAACTGGTCAAAGTACGTTTCAGCATTTGCCTTGACTTGCTCCGCCGTAAGCGGTTTACGCGCTTCTAAACGATCACTTGGATCACCCAGGCGAGCAGTCCAGTCACCGATGACGACAACAGCCTTGTGGCCCATTTGTTGGAACTGGCGCAGCTTGCGAAAGACCACGGCATGGCCAATCGTCAATTCGTAGTGCGTTGGATCCACGCCGAGCTTGATACGCAGAGGCTCCCCTTTATTCCCTTCCAATAGCAGGCGGCGCAGTTCGTCTTCCTTGACGATCTGTTCTACACCTCGCGTCAAGACATGCTGGATCTGTTCTTGTGTTGGTCGTTGTATCACCGTCACGACTCGCTTCCTCCCTGATAGGTATCTTTATTTCTCCTGAGCATTGTAGCAGAATCAGCGCCAGCCGTCGAGTGGTAAACTTTGATGTGCCTGCTATCAAACTTTCTAACATATTTCTTACATATCGTAAACGCATTTCTAACGAACTGGCACCCGTCCTCAATAAAAGAAAAAAGGAGAAACACCTATGGCAAATGTTACACGTTACAACCCGTTCAGCGAAGCAGTTTCACTACGCGAGGCAATGGACCGCCTCTTTGAGGATAGCTTTATCTCTCCTCGCACATTTGGACAGTTTGGCGGACGCGGTGTAGGAACGAATCTGTTTGAGACACCCGAAGGTTTTATCCTCCAGGTTCCCATGCCAGGTGTAAAGCCAGAGGATGTTGAGATTACCGTACAACAGGACACGGTAAGCCTGAAGTGGGAGACGAAAGTCGAGGTTCCCGAAAATGCTACCTCCCACTGGCATGGTTTACAAACCGGCCAGTACCAGCAATCTTTTACACTTCCTTCCCCAATAAATTCAGAGGGCGTTGAGGCCTCCACCAGCAATGGTATATTGACCTTGAGGCTGCCAAAGGCTGAACATGCCAAAGCGCGCACCATCAAGGTAAGCGTGCAGTAGTGTAAAGCGCTTAACTCAAGAGAAGGAGTGACCTGGTAGCATATCAGGTCACTCCCAATCACCTCCTCCTTTTCCTCGATCCCTTTCCTTGCGGCTGTTTATTCCCCTGCGAGAAAATCTTTGCTTCTTCCTCGTGGCCATGGCTCATTAACCATGCTTGCGCCTGAGCGTGCAGATCTCGCAAGCCAGGAGATCCCGCGATCATCATCCACATCGCAAACTCTGGATCGGCTGGTTGTCCCTCACTCCATTGCCCTTCAGCAATAAGAAAATCCTGTACCTGCTTCACATCCCGCGTGCGCAGTACAGCATCCAATTGCTGTCGAAAACTCGCATAATCGGCCATTGGTGATTTTCCCTATCCTTTTCTAATCGTAGATAAGGGTTTTGAAACGCAAAGTCCTGATGCCTGCACAAGTGCTTGACTCTTGCATCCAAAGTACGTACAATCCGGAAAAGCCACTTAGACGCTAACTGCATCCTCTTTGGAAGCAGGAACCGCAAACACACCTTATGAGGTAACACGTGCATAATATACGTATCTATGCCGCGCCATCGCTCTCAGTGGTCATCGATCAACTTTCAGTCTACAGTTCTACCGGAGTGCTCACTATATGGCGCGCAGCAGACACGCGTCAAGAGGTTGCCAGGATCACCATCGAACTGGGCCGCCCACTGTATATTTACAGGGGCTCATACTGGGAAAATGCCACTGAGCCTTTCCTGGCCTGGATAAATACGTGGGGTGAGATACACTTCTCATTTCAGCCCACTGAAGCACGCTTACAGTCACCCGCTCCTTCACCCTCTACCAACGGGCATAGCTCTCCACAGCCCGTGAGCGAAAAGACCATTGCAACCCTCACTACTTTTGGGCAAACCTATGCTGCGGCAAATCTTCCCCGTTACGATCGTACCATCTTCCTCCTCATCAACGGCAGAAGAACAGTCTCCGACCTCTCGCAACTGATCAGGCGTAGCCCTGAAGAGATCTACACCACGCTCCAGCGTCTGCAGAACCAGCAACTCATCACGTTTGAGACATTGGCGCCCCAGCCATAATCCATCACCCACATGCCTACAGTCGACTAATTCAATATATTGTGATCAGCGTTCTGACTTCCGATAAGCATCTGCCGCATAAATGGCACTTCTCGACGCAATATGACTAACTCCTCTTTCAAACGCTCCAGGGTCGAGGTAAGTTCTAATAAGTGCTGCTTCTGCTCATTCTGCAAATCTAAAAAATAGGCGATAAAGTGAGAAAGCTCTTCCGGTCTGCCTGGCAAATGATTGCGCACATCCCTATCCTGCTCATTAGCAGCCTTTAACAACAAATCCACATACGTACCGAACATGCTATACGCCTGCTTGAAATGAAACTCCACGTCCTCCGCTGGTTCATCAACATCCTCGTATAGCTCGACCAGCGCACTGAGGTAGGGCTTCTCGCGATGCTGGCTGAGTATACGGAAACGTTGCACACCAACCGCCATCAGGACGTAGCGTCCATCCTCCAGGCGATCCAGTTCACGTATCTCTGCCATTGTACCAACAGGGTAGGGCTCTTCCAGTAAAGGCTGACTCTCAGGACGCGCCAGTACAATACCAAAGGGCGTTGTCTGTTCCTGGCAGTCGGCTATCATCTGACGGTAGCGTGGCTCAAAGATATGCAGCGGCAGCACCACCCCTGGAAAGAGCACTACATTTAACGGAAACAAGGGTAATTCGCTTGCTCTAGCAGCCATCTTTATCAATCTCCTCTGGTAAGAAACCGCCAGCACCAGGTGTATTATAAGCATAGCTTACCGAATATATTCAGGCTTCGACAAGAGAGGCGCAAGAACAGCCATCACCTGGACGCTTCATGGTAATGCGCGTGTGAATGCGAATGGTCTGGCCAGTGCCGGTGTTCGTGAGCATGCATCACGCCAGGCGATGGCAATTCCTCCGCAGTGTGAGCATGCTCTCCCGCGACGTGATGCGCGTGGTCGTGCCCGCGCCACCAATGCTCGGGATTGAAGTTCGCCACCAGCAGGCTCTCGCCATGATGCCAGCGCGCGCGAAAGATGTCATAATTTTTCTTACTCTTGGTCGCACGTTCTTCCTCGCTCAGGCTATACCATTCGCGATGGGGATGCTTCTCAATTCGCTCGGTCACAATCTGAGTGGTAACAGCGCGATAGCCAGAAGTTTTGAAAAAGAAGCTGAAATAAATATCCATCAAGCGATAAAAGCGGAATTTCTCGTCAATCCAACCAACTTCAGGCAACATCTCGCGCCGGAAAGCCATCAAGTATCCCTCTATCGCGTCGACATCTGGACCCGTCGCCTCACGAAATTCGCGCAGGTCATCGGTAACCAGCCCATATGGTCCAGCGACCCCTATACTGGGGTCAGCAAACGTCTTCTCTAACGGCTCCCAGATATCCCCGGTCACCTCTATCGAGGTGTCCATAAGGATAATAAAACGGCCTCGACTGGCGCGCATAGTCGCGTTGCGTCCGGCGGCAAACCCCATGTTGTGATCGGCAAAAAGCACGTGCAAAGCAATTCGCTGCCCATTCGCTCCCACCAGGTCACCACCACGCGCCAACTGCTGGAGATACGCCAGCGTATCATCGGTCGAGCCATTATCGATGATCACCAGTTCGACATGCCGATCATACGCGTGCTGGCAAATACTCTCAATACAGCGCTTAAGATCTTCACAACTGTTGTGCGCCAGCAGGTTCACCGAAAATTCATAGAGGTCGGGCAGCTGCGTAGCATCCGCTACATCAGCAGAGCTGGAAATCACCGTGAATTCATCCTCTGGCCGGCGGGGTAGCACCAGCGTACCACGCGTGGTATCTCTCAGGGCATAGCCGGCCGAGCCAAGTTCCTGTCTGACCTGGTCGGCCTGTGCATAATCGCGATGTGCACGCAGCTTTCCGCGCTCGCGTACTTCCATCGCAACACTGGAAGGCACCGACGTCAGGTAGCTCTCCGGATCAGCCTTTTTTTGTGGCCGTTCACTCAGCAGATACCCCTTCAGGTCAAAACCGAGAATACGATCCCAATCCAGCAGCAAACGCACCCTGTCAACAGGTTCTAGCTCTTTTGAACGCAGCATCTCCCATACAACGGACATGGCGCGAGGCATATTCAAATCGTTCTCAACCTCTGCCAGGAACGCATCACTCCAGGAATGTTCAGCCAGCGGTTCCTCTGAGATAACGCGTTCTCTATCAGACTGCGTGAATAATCGGTAGGCTAGCCCTCTCAACCTCTCAAGAGTGGTTTGCGCCGCTTGCAGAGCGCGAAAGGTAAAATTCAAGCGACTCCGGTAGAGCGCGGTCGTGTAAAAATACCGCAGCGCCATTGGATCAAAGCCGCGCACCTCGATCTCTTCGCAGGTATAGGCGTTGCCGGTGGATTTCGCCATTTTCTGCCCATCGGCCAGCAGGTGCTGCGCGTGAACCCAATAATTGACGAACTGTTGGCCCGTGAAGCCTTCGCTCTGGGCAATCTCATCTTCATGATGGGGAAATATATTGTCCACTCCACCGGTATGCACGTCAAAATGCTCGCCCAGGTATTTGATCGACATGGCGCTGCACTCGATATGCCACCCCGGAAAACCAGGTCCCCACGGACTCTCCCAGGTCATCTCGCGCCCCTGCTCAGCCGGTTTCCACAGTGGAAAATCCTCGGGGTTATGCTTATTTGCATCAACCCCTTCGCGCACACCGCCCAGCATGTTCTCAAGCTGATTCCCTGAGAGCTTCCCATAGCCCGGAAAACGCTTGATGTCATAATAAACATACCCACCAACTTCGTAAGCAATACCCTTCGCCAGCAACCCTTGTATAATGGCAATCATCTCAGGGACATGCTCGGTGGCGCGAGGGAAGATTTGCGCTGGCAAAATGTCAAGCTTGGCTTCATCGGCGTGGAAGGCCTCGGTATAGAACTGCGCGATCTGCAGCGACGTTTTCCCCTCTTTTCGCGCCTGCGCCACCAGTTTGTCCTCCCCGCGGTCCAACATCTCCTGTCGCATATGACCAACATCGGTAATATTTTTGACGTGCAAAACCTGAAAGCCTCGATATTCGAAAGTACGGCGGATCCAGTCGGCCATCGTAAACGTGCGCAGGTTGCCAATATGGATGAAGCGGTACACAGTGGGACCGCACGAGTACATCTTGATCTTGCCATCTTCTATCGGAACAATCTCTTCAATCCGTTTAGTCAAGGTATTATAGATCTTCATTGTTGCCGCATACAACCTTTCAATACGGTAT
>MNIY01000107.1 GCA_001919995.1 Ktedonobacter sp. 13_1_20CM_4_53_11 | reverse complement strand
TTACAACTCTGTTCTGATCTACTACCCATATATGATCAGAAAGGCAGACGGAACACGGCAATGAAGCCAACAACAGAAACAACAATGACACAAACTTCAACCACCGACACCGGCCACATCTGTCCAAAGTACGAGCAAGCCATCCAGCTACTTGGTAAACGATGGACTGGACTACTCTTATATACGCTTCTGGAAGGGCCAAAACGCTTCTGTGAACTGACCTCTACAGTAGAGGGGCTCTCCGACCGCGTACTTAGTGACCGCCTGCGCGAACTGGAGTTAGAAGGCGTCGTTGAACGCGTCGTCTACCCACAGATTCCCGTGCGCGTCGAGTATAAGCTCACTGAAAAAGGGCGCGGGCTCGAGCCCGTCGTGCTGGCCATCCGTCGATGGGCCGATAAGTGGGTACCCTCACCTGACTCATCCCTTACACCATCTGCCCAATAACGAAAACAGCCAACGTACCATCCTCTAGCACCCTGTGCTATAATTTTGTCATGGAAAACTTATGGGCCCCCTGGCGCATGACTTTCATTGCGCCCAAAACACCACAATCCCAGGAGTGCATTTTTTGCACTCAACCGGCAGAGCACCGCGATGAAGAGAATCATATCCTTTACCGCGGGGAGCACTGCTACATGATGCTGAACCGCTACCCGTACAACAACGGCCACCTCATGATTGTCCCCTTTCAGCACGTGGGCACAATCGAGAAGCTTTCCGCTGAGACTCTCGCCGAGCTGATGGCACAAGCGCAACTCGCGCTCAAGGCCCTGCGATTCGCGATGAAACCGGATGGATTCAATATGGGCATTAATGAAGGGAAGGTCGCGGGCGCCGGCTTCGCCGATCACGTGCACCTCCACGTTGTGCCGCGTTGGAACGGTGACACCAATTTCATGCCCGTCATTGCCGAAATCAAGGTCATGCCGGAACACCTCGATCTCGTTTACCAGCAATTAAAAGAGGCCATAGCCGCTGTAAAAGATCAATAGCATCATTGCCACGAGATGGATAACCGTTCAGGTGCTACCATCGCCTCTTCCCTCTCCACGCCCTTTCGCACCACTGTTTTGCGCTCGCTCCATCGCATATTGAACCCGAACAGCACCGGTGAATATTCCCCTTTCCCCTTCTCCTTGAGAGATATTCTTGAACTCTTCCCCTCGCTTATCGGCCAGATATGAAGAGCAGTTGCACTTCTACCTGGACACTCTTTATCTCTTCCACCAGCAGACTTTTCTGCGAGCTGTGCAGGCAGAATTCCAGCGCTGGCCCCATCGTCATCTGTCGCTGCCACACAATGCCTTGTTGCTCAACTCGATTCTCGTGCAGAAGTTCATACAATCTGTCGTAGCTCATGCCAGTTGGTTTACTAAACCAGGTGGCAGAGCGAATCTCGGCCAACTGTGCGAGATCGATCGTACCTCCCTTCAAACGATACAGTCCACCAGTCCCATTCTCCGCCAATCGCGCAACCTGATGATGCGGCTCTCGACAGATTCCTGTTACCGCCGCTTCGTCCAGCGGATCAAGCGCCGCCGAATTCTCGATGATATACCAGTCTTCGTAGGCCTCGCTCCCCTCTTCCATCCACGGCAGTTGAGCCATCTCCAGGACCATTGAAAACAAGAAGCCCTGTGGTTGCCGCTCCCGCAATATCCGGTGAAATGCCACCAGCCGCTCCTGGTATTCCTCTCTCGCTATCTTGCTCTCTCGCTGATGCCAGAAAACATAGGTCAGCATCTCTTTTTCTCTCCTTCCTTTTTTCCATGTTGCTAAAATGAGGACTGATTGTGTCCTCCTTCAAGAGTATACTAGCTTTGTAGACACGCGAACAAGTAGAAGGAATCACAACGAAGAGCGTAAAAGGAGCAATGTTTTATGAGTATCCAACCATTCACCATCAACATTCCCCAGGCTACCCTGGAAGACTTGCGCGAACGCTTAGCCCGCACGCGCTGGCCCGACGAAGTGGAGGGAGCAGGCTGGGACTATGGCACGAACGTAGGGTATCTGAAGGAGCTGGTGGACTACTGGCAGCACACGTTCGACTGGCGAGCACAGGAGGCGAAGCTCAATCAGTATGCGCAGTTTCGTGCCGCCATCGATGGCGTAGGCATCCATTTCATCCACGAGCGCGGCAAAGGACCCGATCCAACGCCGCTTCTCCTGCTCCACGGCTGGCCTGACTCGTTCTATCGGTACCACAAAGTTATCCCGAGGCTTTCCGATCCAGCCAGCTATGGTGGCAATCCGGCTGATTCCTTCGATGTGATCGTGCCGTCGCTGCCGGGGTTTGGCTTCTCTGACCGCCCCAGCGCTCGTGGCGCAACCTCGATCCGCACCGCCGAGTTGTTGGCGCGGTTGATGACCGAGGTGCTCGGCTACCAGAAGTATGCCGTGGCCGGCGGGGACATTGGGAGCCGGGTCACGCGCCTGCTGGCATTGGCCCATCCTGAGTCGCTCGTGGGCATGCACCTGACCGACATTGGCTTTCCAGGAGAGATCGCCTTCCCCCCAGACGTGTCTAACCCATCCACGACCGAGCAGCAGTTTCTCGGTTCCGTCGGAGGGTGGTTCTTCCAGGAGGGTGGGTACATCATGATTCAATCGACCAGGCCACAAACGATCTCCTACCCGTTGAATGACTCGCCCGTTGGCCTGGCCGGCTGGCTCGTGGAGAAGTTCCGCGCATGGAGCGACTGCGGTGGCGATGTGGAAAAGCGTTTCAGCAAAGACGAACTGCTTAGCCATATAATGATCTATTGGGTGACAGAGACGATCTCTTCCGCCGCTCGCCTGTACTATGAGGACTCCCACACCACGCCACGGCTCCAGGCAGGGCAACACATTGAAGTTCCAGCGGGGGTTGCTACCTTCCCCAAAGATCTGACCCTGCCGCCACGCGAATTGGGGGAACGCTTCTTGCGCGTGCAACGCTGGACACATATGCCGAGCGGCGGCCATTTCGCCGCATGGGAGGAGCCCGAACTGTTGGTCAGCGACATGCGCACCTTTTTCCGCCCTCTGCGGTAATCGCCATGCTCGCCCCCTTGACGCAATTGCTCGCCAAAAAAAGGCGTTCAACTGATAGGGCATAAAATGATACCTCTCCTGTGTTATAGGAAAATAACGAACATACCAGTTTCAATCTAAACCTGGCAGGGGAAATGCATACGGTCAAGTACCACTGCGCGTACTATTGTTGCGATCAATTGGACTCCTATGCCAGCGACCAGAGGCAAATAATAACCAGGCAGAATAAAAAGAATAACTTGAAAGCATGATTGAAATATGGTAATGTTGACGCAACGTTGCTGCAAACAACCCTAGTCGCGCCTACAGCGCCAAATCTATTTTCACAAAAGGAGAACTCCATTCATGTCCGAAAACAAAGGCTATATCCACCCGGAAGTATTAGTTGACGCAGATTGGGTACAGGCCCATCTCAATGATCCAAAGGTCCGCCTCATCGAAGTTGACGTAGACAACTCCGCCTATGAACAGGGCCATATCCCTGGCGCCGTCGGCTTCAACTGGCAGAAAGAACTCCAGGACCAGCTCGTACGCGCTCCTTTGAACAAGAAACATCTGGAAGATTTATTAGGACGCGCGGGTGTGAGTAACGACACTACCATCGTACTATACGGGGACAACAACAACTGGTTTGCCGCCTGGGCGCTCTGGATATTGAAATACTATGGGCACCAGGATGTTCGCTTGCTGGATGGCGGACGCGTGAAATGGCTTGCCGACAAGCGCGAGATCACCACCGACGTCCCATCCTACCCGCAGACGACCTATCACGCGCAAGAGCCCCACAAAGAGATTCGCGCCTTGCGCGACCAGGTTTTACAAGAACTTGGCAGCCCTGACCTGGCGCTGGTCGATGTACGTTCTCCCGCTGAATTCAGCGGAGAGCTGCTGGCTCCAGCAAACATCCCGCAGGAGGGCGCACAGCGCGGCGGTCATATCCCCGGCGCGGCGAACATCCCCTGGTCACAGGCCGTGCGTGAAGATGGCACCTTCAAATCAGCGGACGAGTTGCGTGCCCTATATCAGGGCAAAGGTGTCACTCCCGACAAAGAGGTTATCGCCTACTGCCGCATCGGTGAGCGCAGTAGCCACACGTGGTTTGTGCTCAACTACCTCCTCGGCTATCCACAGGTGCGTAACTATGACGGCTCCTGGACTGAATGGGGCAGCTTGATCGAAGCACCCATCGAAAAATCCGCCTGAGATTTATATTACACGAAAAGAAGAGCCGTGCTCGCATCTTCAACGCGAGCACGGCTCTTCTTTTCATACATGTAATCTACCCACCAGCCGTCAAATTATCATCGCTGGGAGCGCGATAGGACCACCCTGATTGCGCGGGCATACCGGCACGAGGTGCCCTGGCGCCGCTCACAGGAGGAGTGCTGGTACTCATTACAGGAGAGGCCACGCTCTCCTGCTCTTGGATGAGCTTTGCTCGGTCATAAAGGGTGCGCGCTGCCTGTGCGGCATCGAAGCTGACATTTTGGCTGGCTTCAGGATCATTGGCGATAGCCTGGAAGTTTGCAGCGATAGAGCGAATGACATCGGGCGAGGTAATCGCGCCCGACTGTATCTGTTTATAAGCGTTCTTTAATACCTCTTCTTTCGGGTGCTTGGTCCCTGGAGCAGCAGGCGTCACTGGCAGTCCAGCAGGACGAGCATCTGCCTGCGGCTTAACCACCATCTGAGGGGACTGGTTCCCTACCACGGGTGGTGTCGGCGCCCTCCCGGCGCTATCGGTCCCCATACTCACCGGAGGGCGCTGCACCTGCGCTTGAACTGGCGGCGTCCCTGCTTTTGCCACGTTCATATTGATCATGGCATCTGTGTTGACCGGAACACGCGGCGTGAGCGTAACATCGCGGATGTACACCCAGTTCATCATAACACCCCAGGCAGCGACACGATCTTGCATCTCCTGCGCCAGCAAAAGATTGATGTGCTCCCAGTGCGTTGCCTCCTCGACTTCCGGGTTACTCAACCTCAAACTTCCATCACTACTCTGGTGCAGGCGTGATTTATCTGGCCACGCAAGAAAATCGCTCGGTTTGAGGTGGCCCGCAACGTTCTGGAGAACAGTTTTGAAAAGCTCTTGTAGAGCCTCTTCCCACTTTTCAACTTGCAGAACAGCCAGGTGTGCGTCCTCTGGCATCAATTGATAACAGATCATGGCTTTGAAATGCACATCTTCGTCTCGTGAAACAGGCGCCGTCTGTTCAGGGCACGTCCACTGCCGCTCCTTTGTCTGTAAATGCGCAAATACCTTTTCCCACGGCAGCATGAAATTCAAGCCTGGGAAGAGGGTGCGGCTGTATTTGCCAAAAGCATAGACTATATCTACTGAACCTTCTTCCACCGGGTGCATAGAGAAGCGTGCCGCGATGATGCTCACAATCAGCAGCACGACCAGCAGAACCAGGGTGGAGAAAGGTCCGAAGAGTACGAAACAGCCAACCAGCAGGAACAGGAAGAAGCCGCCGACGATACCAAGCGTCCAGTAGACGTTGTTAGCGCCGGCATAGTAGAGCATCATCCCTTGCAATATCATAACGGCGACAATGACCAGGCCAACCGGCCAGATACGATCCGTGTGTAAGTAGAATTGCCCGCTGCTCATGAGCGGCAGTAGAAATAAAAAGGTGATGCCACCAAACAGTAAGGGAGTAACAATAGGAGAGATTTGCTGCCCAATTTTTTTCAACGTATCAAATCTTGAACTGTCATCCGGCAACTGCTCCGTCCCCCCGTTGTTATCTGAGGGGTAGGATAGCTGGTCGGCATTGACATCTTCTGCCTCGTCCTGCTCGTTAGAGAGGGGAAGCATATCCTCGTCAGTGCCCTGCCAGTGCAGGCTGGGGGTCTGCCACGTGGAATTGGGGTCTTCGCTTTCTGGCGACATAAATAGTCCATCCTCCCTCGCATCATCAAATTTGGCTACAAGTTCCTTTTTACGCCGCATGTGCTACAGCCACCGCCACCCTTTTTCCCACAACTTCCGCTGCTACAACCACCACCACTGCCACATCCTCCTCCTCCTTTGCCACAACTGCAACCGCCACCACTCTTATTGAGGCTACAACTCCCGCATCCACCCTTGCTCTCCATCCCCATCCTCTGCTCTGCCAACTGCGCCACAGGCCCCTGTGATTGGCTCGACTGATTCACCGGTATCTGGATGGTCACGCCGCTCTCAAGCATGACCTCGACCGACTCCTGCGGTACATTGATCGAAACAACCTTACCAGGCCCACTGGGCGTGTTGAGTATCGCGCCAACCTGCGGCATCGACTGCTTCGCCTGGATGTAATTCTCATTCTCATAGGAGAGGCAGCATAAGAGACGGCCACAAACCCCCGAGATCTTCGAGGGATTGAGCGGCAACCCCTGCTCCTTCGCCATCTTGATCGAGATAACTCCAAAGTCGGCAATCCACGAGCTACAGCACAGTGTTTTGCCGCATGGCCCCAGCCCTCCCTGTAGCTTGGCCTGGTCTCGCGCCCCAATCTGGCGCAGTTCAATGCGCGTGCGAAAAGCCGCAGCCAGGTCACGTACCAGCGCGCGAAAATCAACGCGTTCGTCAGCAGTGAAATAAAAGGTCAGCCTGCTCCCATCAAAGGTATATTCCGACTCCACCAGCTTCATGGGCAGAGCGTGTTGTGCCACCCGCTCAGCACACTTGACCAGGGCCTCCTTCTCCTTGCTCTTGAACGAGAGCATCATACGTAATTCGTCTTCGGTCGCCAGGCGCAATATCGGTTTGAGCGGATCGCTCAGATCGCTTTCAGCCATCTTCTTCGACGCAATGACCACGCGCCCGGCTTCAACTCCTCGCACCGTCTCAACGATCACATATTGGCCTGTCGTATAGGATTGTCCCTGTGGGTCAAAATAATAGATACGTCCCGCTGGACGAAAACGGATACCAGTTATGACAACAACGTTCTCACTAATTACTGCTGATACCATGACTCATTTTACTTTACTAGCCATAGGAAAAAGCGCGACCTCGTTGTCACGTCATTTTTTATTACATCTCATTAGTCAGCAGGATTGCTTCTGCTACTTCGCGCATGGATTTGCGGTTATTCATACTCGCCTTCTGTATCTTACGGAAGGCATCCTGCTCGCTCAGCCCCTGTTTTTCCATCAAGAGACCTTTGGCTCGCTCCACAATCTTACGCGTCTCCAGTTGTTCGGTCAGGGTGCGCGTCTTCTCTTCGAGCGTGCGAAATTCATTATAGCGAGCCAGCGCTACTTCAATGGCCGGCGTAACTTCGCTCTCTCGCAGCGGCTTCACGATATAATTCACCACACCTGCCTCTTTGGCGCGGTCGACCAGCGGCTGGTCGCCAAAGGCAGTGAGCAACAACACTGGTGCAATCTTCTCCTGGGTGAGAGTCTCGGCGGCAGCAATGCCGTCCATATCAGGCATCCTGATATCCATTATGACCAGGTCAGGTCGAAGCTCGCGCGCGAGGTTGACGGCGCTCAGTCCATCACCTGCCTCACCTATCACAAGATAGCCCTGCTTGGTCAGTACGTCTTTGAGATCCATTCGCTGAATGGTCTCATCATCAGCGATTATAACTCGTGTCGGCATATGTATCCCCTCGATTAATGCTCATCTAGCACCGAAGTCGCACTCTCTACGCAGTTCGACACCTCAACCACCGTTTCACGCCTGGGTACTTTGATACGAAGAGTATAACATATAACATACCATGAGTCGAGATTTGATTTCCTATCTCACGCCACGTATGAGATACTCCCCTTCCCACCAAGTAACTGCTCCAGTAATCGCGCCTCGCGCACAATGCCTCGCAGTTCTTCCCCTGTGATCGATTGACGGCCATCGCAGAGCGCGCTACTGGGATTGGGATGTACTTCGAGTATCAATCCTTCTGCCCCCGCCGCGATGGCAGCGCGTGACATGGTAGGCACCAGTTCGCGGCGCCCGGTGGCATGACTGGGATCGACGATCACCGGGAGATGCGTCAATTCATGGAGCAGCGGCACACAGCAGAGGTCAAGCACGTTGCGCGTCTGTGGATCGAAGCTGCGAATGCCCCGTTCGCAAAGAATGACATTGGGATTCCCCGCTGCCACAACATACTCCGCTGCCAGTAGCCACTCGTCAATGGTGGCTGCCAGCCCACGTTTGAGCATCACAGGGCGCCCCTGACTATGGCGTCCCGCCGCTAGTAGTAGCGGGAAGTTCTGCATATTGCGGCTGCCAATCTGCAATATATCGGCGTATTCCGCCACCGTCTCCACCAATTCCGGCTCCATCACCTCAGTAATCACCGGCATCCCTGTCATCTCCCTGGCCTCCGCCAGCAGCCGCAGTCCTTCCAGACCCAGACCCTGGAACTGGTAGGGAGAGGTACGCGGTTTGAAAGCTCCCCCGCGCAATATCTGTGCCCCCGCCGCCCGCACCGCCT
>MNIY01000182.1 GCA_001919995.1 Ktedonobacter sp. 13_1_20CM_4_53_11 | reverse complement strand
TTCACTAGCGGAAGCCGGAAGCGAAACGCTTTCATCATGAGGAGGCGCTGCTGGTGACCCGGCAGGGCTGTTTTCGATGTTGTTTGGAGAGTAGGCTGGCCATGTTGCTGTGGTAGCGGCCAGTATTTCCAGGGCACTTGGATTTGAAGGTTCGGGAACAAAGCTTGTTTCAGGTTGAGCAAGTTCCGCAACCTGTTCTTGGAGATGTGAAACCACCTGTTCTGGCTGATGGACAAAGTCAGCGGATACGGGTTCAGCAGGAGCAGACTCTTCAGGCCATGCTATATCCTCACCGGCTGTTACAGGCGTCGTGCGGAAGGAAGCTAAAACCTCGTCAAGTGAAGGCATCGAAGAAACCGCTGGCGCGCTTTGTGTTGGCATGTCGACAGGGGATGGAATGGAGGCTGGCAGCAACGGAGCGCCATGCGTATTACCATTGGCGACTGATGGCGCTGAAGCTGAAGATTCTGTAAGAGCACGATAGCGGACATAATCAGCATCGTCTTCAGTCATGACTGCTTCTTCATTGATACCGGCGTGTATTCCTTGAAGGAGTTTATGCATTCTCCCAAGGGATCGTTGCAAGAGGCCAATCGTAGGAGCATCAAGGGTAGATATCCCATCTAATACATCGCCGAGGATATCTTCCATACCATGGGCAACATGGGCCAAGCCGGGGAAATCCATCATCGAAGCAGAACCACCAATAGTATGGGTACGGCGATAGGTTTCCTCAATAGCGTCCATGTAGCCGGGCATTGTGCCAGAGGGCGACTGTGCCAAACTTTCGAGATTGGACTCTATTTCTGGCAAATAACTATTCACTTCTTCGATAAACGAATCGAGTACAGAAAGTTTATCAAATGTATCCGACATTTTGCGCGTACCCACTTTTTCTAGCTACACATTCCACTATTTCTCATAGCTGTCAATTATTCGGGAATGGAGCCTGATCCTGACCAAACGGCGATTGATTTTGATTCTGTTGAGCACCTCTTTGCCAACGCTGACGAGAGGCTTGAAATTGTGCTTGCTGCTGGTTTTGCAGCGAGCCAGAATTTGGTTGTTGCGGATTGGCTCCCTGGTTTGAGGCAGGGAAGTTCTGTTGGCCCTGTGGCTGCTCAAATCCACTTACTTCGCCAAAGCCAGGGTAATTATCGAAAGATTGTTGACCACCGAAACCTGGCTGGTACTGGTTGGCACCAAAGAATTGCTGCCCACCATAGCTCTGCTGGTTATTAAACGAGGGCTGCTCGCTGAAACCCTGTTGACCAGAGAATGACTGACCACCAAACGGCTGTGAGTTAGCATACCCCTGCTGGCCACCAAAGGGCGGCTGACTAAAGCCGGGCTGGCCAGCAAAGGATTGCTGCCCACCAAAGTCCGGCTGGCTACTAAACGACGGCTGGCCGAAATCTGGCTGATTATTATAGGAAAACTGTCCATTACGGCTGGAGAGTGCGACCAGCGAACCCGAGTTGCCAGGTTCTGGAAGTGGTGGGAAATTGCCAGCGAAATCTTGCGCCCAGTTGTTTTCGGGACCTGGGCCGAGGGCTGGTGGGAAGATTTGGTTACCATTTCCTCCTTGCAGCTCTGCCACAGATGTCATACCTGGGAACGCAGCCATCATCTCGTTGCCACGGTCTGGTAGGCGGAAGGTAGAGACCGAGGCACGTAGTTGCTCTGTAAGCTCGGCAAGATAGCTCACACTGGCGGCGGCTTCCTGTGTGCCGATGTTGGTCTGGCGAGTGATGTCAGAGATCTGACCCATGGCAACAGCGACAGCTTCAGAGACCGATGTCTGTTCATTCGCGGCGCGAGCTATGCTTTCGATCATTTGCGCCTGTCGTTCGACGGCGGTGTAGATCGAGTTAAGTGAACGACCGGCTTCATCAGCGAGTTGCGAACCTTTCACGACCTCTTGCGTGCTATCTTCCATAGCTACAACAGCTTCATAGGTATCGCCCTGGATACTTTTGACGAGGGTATCGATACGCTTGGTAGACTCAGTCGAGCGTTCGGCGAGAAGACGGATTTCGTCTGCAACGACTGCAAATCCTCGTCCGTGCTCACCGGCCATAGCTGACTGAATGGCGGCGTTGAGAGCAAGCAGGTTCGTTTGATCGGCGATGTCTTCAATGATACGAACAATTTCGCCGATTTCATTGGAGCGCTCGCCGAGACGTTTGATTTTCTTCGAGGTTTCCTGGACGTTTTCACGAATGACGACCATACCTTCAATCGTTTGACGAACGGAGCGTTGACCACTATTGGCGTTGCGCAGGGCTTCTTGAGCTGCTTCAGCACTGAGTTGAGCATTGCGAGCCACGTTTTGAATGAAGATAGCCAGCGCTTCGACGGCTTCGGTCGTTTGAGAAATCTGAGCCACCTGGGTTTCAGATGCCTGGGTGAGTTCATCGGAGCGATCAATGATGCGGCGAGTCGCGTTAGTGACCTGCACAGCTGTTGTTTGGACGCGTCCGACGACCTTGGCAAGTTCTTCGATCATATAGTTAAACGAGTCGGCCAAAACGCCGAGGGTGTCTGGTGTTACTTCGGCCTGTACGCGCAGGTCGCCATCACCGACGGCGCTAACTTCCTGGAGCAGTTTCTCGATCTGCGCTTGTAGCGCAGCAGCATCATTGCCATTGGAGCCAAATGAGACTCCACTTTGCGAGGTTCCTTGATTATCAAGAAGGGTATTCAGCGACATCGAGAGCATAGCGAACTCGTCGTCGCCGTTGACCACAGCGCGAATGGTGCGATCTCCGCCCGCGTAATCACGGCAGACGTCAACAAGTCCAAGTAATCGACTTTTGACTTCGCGCTGAACAAAATAATTGACGGTCAGTACTCCGATGAGGGCCACGATTGCACAGGCAACAACAACCAGTACAAAAGTCGTGGAATCGCCGTTATTACTGCTCTGGATTCGTTGTGAGGCAAATACTCCCAGAAAAGCGATCATGATGACTGGAATTGCGGCTGAAAGAAATAGCCCTAGCTGCATCAGCCCATTAACAGTCATTCCGCCTCTATTGCGATCAGGATTCATCGCCAGGCCTCCTGTGTGTAAAAATACGTCTATAATTAGCACGTTCAAAAAAAATATTATGGTAGGGCTTCGTAACGCTGCATTTTATCTGAGAAAAGCAGGCGTGCAGCATCTATCAACACAATCACACGTCTATCAATCAATGCGACCCCAAAAGCATAAGGAATAGCCCATTGTGGTATTGTGGCGTGGCGTACGCTTATGTCGGTAATAGAGGTAGGAGGAATGGGTATCATTTCACTGACGCCGTCCACAACCAGGCAAATCACCATTTCATTGAACTGCACCGACAACAAACGAGTCCGTGGATTGTAGGGAAGCTGCTCCATATCCAGGAAACTGCGAAGATCCACCACCGAGGCGATCGAGCCGCGCAGATTGATCACACCTCTCACCCAGGGTGCGACATTGGGAACAGAGGTGACATCAACTAAGCGTTCTACACCCTGAATATGTTCAGCTTTAAGGGCAAACTC
This sequence comes from Ktedonobacter sp. 13_1_20CM_4_53_11, assembly GCA_001919995.1. Next base: position 25,527 of record MNIY01000182.1, on the reverse strand, counting down.
TCGATCCAGCAATGAGAAGGTCAAGTATTGCTCACCGACAACCTCAGCTGATATCGCTCCCTGATCGGCGCTAGCAGGGCGAGATTGTGAGATTTGAGCAAGTTGAGACTGCAATGCCAGCATGGAATTTGCGCGGGAGTTTCGCTGACTCCCGTGAAAGTCAGGGGAAAGACCACTTGATTGAGTTCCTGGTCGCTGGGAAGCCGACATAGTTTGTGGCATCAAAGCATCCCGTTGCCGTATTTTTTGATCATCGCTGGCCACAAAAAAACTCCTTGGGCGACAACACGAGTCGCCGGGCATATTCTCTAGAGGTGTAATGAGGGTACCAAGTGCGGGTACCCGAGCTTCTTTACACCAGACTGCGCACACTAGCTACTAATTCATCGGTATTAAATGGCTTTGTCATATACAGATCTGCGCCCTGTCTTAACCCCCAGGATTTGTCGAGGGGAGTATTTTTACTTGTTAACAAAATAATCGGGATGTGTCTACTCGCTTCCGAGCTTTTGAGTTTACGACACAACTGAAAACCGTTTTGTTTTGGTAAGACGACATCCAGTACGATACATTGTGGATGTTCTTTAAACACTTTTTCGACAGCTTCGTCACCGTCAACAGCCGTAACCACTTCAAAGCCACTATTACGCAGTGGAGTAGCAATCATGGTCAACTCTGTCCAGCTATCATCTACAACGAGAATCTTCTGTCCAGGCATCATTATTATACCTTTCCGATATGCCAGTTACGCTAGTGAAATGGGAAATAAAGGCTATTCCACTAACGCACATTCACCTGTAGAACCTCCTACTACACCTACTACAGGAAACGTGGACAACGCCTAGCCACGGCGTCGAAGGCGAGTACGCATTCCTTCATGTTGTGGGGGCATACGTTCTTGCCAGTTCACAAGATGTTTTTTCACGGTGCGTACTAATTCTGCTGAGTCAAAAGGTTTAGTGAGATATTCTGTTGAACCAGCGAGCCGACCACGCATCTTGTCGAACAAACCATCCTTCCCACTGAGCATAATAATCGGTATTTGACGAAACTGCAAGTTTTTGCGTATTATCTGGCAAATATGGTACCCATCCATACGAGGAAGTTGTATATCGAGCAGAATCAGGGCGGGCATTTCGTCGGCAACTGAGGTGAGGGCGCTGAGACCGTCTCCAGCAGTAATCACTCTAATATGCTCCCGCTGCAGGGTCATCTGGACGATCTTACGCACAGTAGGACTATCGTCCACAACCAGTACTGTCGGTTCAGCCATTAGATTAACCTCCTACGAGACTCAGGTGGCCTGTAGGGACCACCTTCATTATCAGGGACATGATTCCAATTTTGTGTGATACCCATGGGGGCAGGTTGAGCGGGATCACGGCCACGGGTCACCTGCGCGTTGTGCTGCGCCCGGTAGACCTGGTACTGATGAATTTCCTGATCAATTTCGGTCAGGAAGGCCTTCCAGGCGAAATTGAGGTTGCGGCCGGTATGTGAATTGCCCACCTCGTCACGTAATAACTCTGCGAAGACCATGCGTAAGAAGGCAGCCAGGCCGAGGACGGCTTCCCAATAAAATTCTTCTAATTGCTCTCCTTTCACCAATTTATCCAGGGTAAGGATGCTGGTACAGTCAAATCCCCCATTGGTAAATTCAATGGTTTCCAGGATGGGATATTGCTGCGCGAGGAGTTGGAACTGGCTGGAGAAACGGCGCTCTAGATAGCGTATCACATCTGGATAAGGTATCTGTCCTCGCCCACGCAAGCTTTTCGCATACCTGCTATGATGGGCCAACAAACCGTTGATACAATCGGAGAGGACAGTGATGAGGCCAAGAAGATGCTGCTCTGGGTTGGAGGACTGCTGCTTGCGTGTTAATGTTGTCTGGCACTTGATAATGAGGTTTGAAAGGTCCTGTTGCACTTCGTTCTCCAGAGCGGTGTCAACGATTTCGATGAGGCGAAGCTCGAGAAGGCGGGTCATGATGCGTGCAACGCGGGCCTCGGGTGTCATTAAAACCAGCGCCATAGCCTGGAGTGGTATTTCACCATTTGAGAGGCAGAGTGCTTCGATAAACTCCTGGCCGAGCCCAAGGCTACGCACATCGTTATGGATTTCTGGCAGCCAGCGGGCGACGGTAGTGCGGGTCAAATGAGTCTCGCCCATCTCTTCCCATTCATCAGCCTGACGTAGGGCTTCCAGGAGCGTGGAGTCGATGTCGAGCGCTTGCATTCTGTTTTCCATGGGCACAAGCTGACGATGGAAGGCGAAGCGACCATTGACCCAGCGCAAGGCGTGACTGATTGATTGGGTAACAGCAAATTCTAAGCGGCGCTGCATTTCAGCGGCGCTCATCCAATTGCGTTCAACAAGCATGGCAAGGGCGACCTGCGTGTTACCTCCTGCATGCTCGCGCACCATTTGTGCTCGTTGAGGGTCCAATTTATTGACGAGACAGAGCATAACGAGCAAATCCGGTTGAGGCACGCCTTCTTCGCGCAGCGCGACGATCTGGCCTTTACGAAGGCTGATAGAGAGTGTTTCAGGACCTGAATGGACGAAGAGTGTTCCCGTTTTCCCACTCAGGGCAAGCATTTTCAGGATAGATTGGAGACCTAATGTTTGTAAGTCTCCATCCATAATGCGGTCTTGCTGCTCCATAGTTCCTTCTATTCCTTTCCCGGTCAAGCGTGCGAGTCAAATACTCTACCACAAGCTACCACACGCGATGGTTAGTAGCAGTTTTCCATTTTCTCTTGATTTGGACGAAAGAGAGAGGAATAAGTATCAGACCCTATCTAAACATACCTGCTCAATGGCAGCGAGTAGATGATCGACGTTAAAGGGCTTATCAACGTACGCTACGTGGTTACCGCGCATGTATGGGCGGTTCCACGGCGCCTCAAATTGAGTTAACGCGCTCATGATGACAAAAGCAGGTATGGTATGTAACGAAGCCTTGTTCAGGCAGCGAATGACCTGATAACCATCCAGCCAGGGCATGATCAAATCTGCGACAATACAATGCGGTCTCCAATCGAGGCATTGTTCCAGCGCCTCTAATCCATCATGGGCAACGGCTACTTCATAGTTCGATTCAACGTTCAAGCACTGTTTTACGGCATTAGCAATTGCTACATCGTCATCTACGACCAGAATACGTATCTTTTCGCCTACAGATGGGGTTTCTTCACCTTCAAGCAGAAGTTTTTGGAAGACGCGTAAATAGCGCTGCAGGCGGCTCATTTCGAAAGGTTTTTGCAGTAGCGCTACAGCGCCTATTTGTTCAAGCGTCGAGCGGGAGACGGAACGGCTGCTCAGTGCGATTGTGAGGCGAACATGAGGCCAATGTTTGTCGTCCTGCTTTATGCCGTTCACTGCCAACGGCATTGACGCGACAGGTACCTGTGGGTTGCCATTTTCTATGGGTGAAGCGCTATGAAGGGCTTCGTCCAGGTCAAATAATAAAACGTCGCCGTAGGCGTTGCTTTCTGATAATATGGAGGATGGGGTTACCACGATGGCCTGATGACCCCAGTTTTGTATGTTTGTTGTTAGAACATGTTCAAAGCTGTTTTGCTGATTTGTAATCAGCACTTGAAGTTTTGAACATCTTCGTTGAGCTTCCATACTGGCTTATCCTCTAGTGTGCCCTATGTGTGCCTCATATGAGGCTTTGTCTCTGCCCTTGCCGTTTCGCCGCCCGCGGTGGCGAAAGAAAAAGAGAAAAGCGGGCTACTGATCTTTGCACTCCATGGCTTGAAAAAGTACACCAGTCTCCAGTGTACGCCATAGTGAATTAGATCCATATTAAGAAAAAGGAGAGAGTTATTAAAATTTTATTAAACATTTCGCGCTACTACATTGCCGCGAAAGACGTAGCCGATGCCAGGTTCGGTGATGATATAACGTGGATTAGATGGTTCTTTCTCCACTTTGAGCCGCAGCTGTCGCACATATACGCGCAGGTAGTCGGCTTCTTCGCCATATTCAGGGCCCCACACTGCTCGTAATAAAGAGCGGTGTGTGAGCACCTTGCCAGCATAGAGCATTAATTGCCGCAACAATTCGAATTCGGTGGGGGTCAAACGGATGTCTCGATCGCCCACGCGTACCTGTCGTTTGACCATGTTCATATATAAATAACCGTCTTCACTCTGTAAAATCTCGGGTTGTCCTGATGATTCGTTGCCATTTTCTGAAGAACTGGCGCGTCTTAAACAGGCACGCACGCGTGCCTGTAATTCGTCGTTGCTGAAGGGCTTGGTCAGGTAGTCATCGGCCCCGAGGTCGAGCGCTTCGACTTTTTGCTTTTCCTCGGTAAGAGCGGAGAGCACGATGATCGGTGTCTTCATTGAGAGGCGGACTTGCCGGCAAACTTCGAGGCCGTCTATCTTGCCAGGAAGGCAGAGGTCAAGCAAGATGAGATCAGGCTGATGCGCACGAACCATTTCCACGGCCTGTTCCCCGTCGTCGGCGACCAGAACGTCATAGCCACTGGCAGACAGGTTTCGGCGTAAAATGCGTTGAATGGGTAACTCATCATCAACGACCAAAATACGTTTACCTTTGGCTTTCATAGTTGCTCCTCCGTCGTGGGCGCAACAAGGTGAACACCGATAGATGATGAATGGGAAGTAGGCGAGAGTGGCCCGGAAGTGTGGGTTGCTTTCAGGTCGGCCCTTACTTGATCCAACGAGGAGACGCTATTGCTTTCTCCTGCAGGTGAAACCGGTTTACCATTGTATGAATGAATAGGCAATGTGAAAAAGAAACATGAGCCGGCATTGCCAGGGGCAGTTTCCACACCAATATGCCCCTGGTGCGCTTCAATGATCCCCTTGCAGATAGCCAGGCCCAGGCCACTGCCACGTAAATTCAGGCCATAGAAGGTATTGAAGATGCGGTCACGCTCACCGGCCAGGATTCCCGTACCGCTATCGATGATCTTTGCACGTAGATAGCGCTGGGGAGTTTCAAGTGTAGTCTCGTCGACGATATCGATGGATACAAGTATTTCTGCATGATCGGGGCTATGACGAATGGCATTTTCGATCAGGTTATAGAAGACACGCTCAAGCTGAACATGATCGGCGTAGATAAGCGATAGATTTGGCTGCAGAGAGGTACGGACAGAACGGCCAGCGAGGGTACGTTCGAGCCGAGCCAGGGTTCCGTGGAGAATCTCGACGACGTCACACCATTCTTTATCCAGGACGAGGGCCCCCATCTCGATGCGTGACATCTCGACGAGCGCATTGATAAGAACGGTGAGGTGTTCGGTTTCAGTGTCGATATCTTCGAGGATCTCGCGCCGGGTCTGCTCATCCCATTCAACGTCCTCCTGCAGCAGTCCCGTTACCGCAGCTTTGATCGTGGTAAGCGGAGTGCGCAGGTCGTGTGAGACAGAGGAGAGAAGGGCCGACTTGTTTTTCTCGTCGCGCACCTGCTCTGTGACATCGTGCACGCGCAAGGTGTTCGCTATATGGACACCATGCTGGTTCATGAGGGGATAACGCGAGAACTGATAGTGATAGTCAGAGGGAGCGCTCTCCAGGCGCAGGGAATTACGCGATGGCTGCAGAGCAGTTAGAATCCCTTCTAGCTCTGCCGCGTCAGCAGGAAAGTGAAAAGAGGCAGGTCCCAATTGCCCATGAACTGATTCTATGGCGAGGACACAGCGCAGGTCCTGCCTGTAAACATTGCCATGACTAAAATCGTGCAGGTAGGCACGAACTTCATCAGCATTGCGAATACGAAGCAATAAATAGGTGAACATATCGTCAAGCGTACTCTCTATGGTGGTACCCATACGTATGCCACAGAAGGCCTCCGCGGCTGGATTCATATAGATACATAACCCGAGGAGATCGACGACAAACCAGGCATCTTTTCTATGGGTGTTCGACAGATTTAACTGTGTGAAGAGACGACCTAGCTCGCTCAGCACTTCGGCACGAGCTAAAGCTGCTTCAGCAGTTTGAGTGAGGAACACTATGCTCTCATTTTGAGATGAAGGATTGTACTGATCAAAACCAGATAGTGTTTCCTCTGTAAGTACATCCTGGAGAGCATGAACTTCTGCTGGTTGGGCATCGAGCGGCTGTTGTAATAAGGAAGAGAGCTGCGGCTCATGTTCTGACTGAGAAGAGCTTTCCTGTAACGAGAGTTCCTCAGGTAGCGACGGAGTGGGATGAAATACGGCATGCAGGTCGCGCTCGCTACGCGTGAGCAGATGGTCACTGACGAAGTGGAGGAGGCTAGTGAAGCTGATGCCGAAAGTACGCTCGGTCTCCTGACGTACTCGTGCCAGAACCTCTTCCTCATCGGTGTTTTGCCGATAGGCTCGTTCTAATTGTTCAATGGCTTGCTGGAAACGGCTACGCTGATGCGCTGATTCGAGCAACATGGCGTTGTGTATGGCGATGGTGGCCTGACTGGCGAAGAGTGAGAGAATATCGGTTTTGAGAGGTGTAAAGCCACCTGACTCTGGTGAGAAGAGCAGCAGAGCTCCGTAGACAGTAGTGCCTATCACCAATGGGTAACTAAAGATCGAGCGCATACCGAGTTGTATGGTGAAGACACGGCTAAGGGGGAAACGGTCATCTGTGCTGATATCGTTGGAAAAGAAAGGCTGCCTGCGGCGCAGCGTATAACCAATGATGCTCTGTTCAAAGACAGCGCTTTTGCTGTTCGTGATATTACGCAGTATATGCGGGTGGAGGCCTGATTGGGCTTCTAAATGGATGCGCATTTCCCGTTGATCAAAGGTTACGATGGCTGAGGCAACATTTAAGGCGCTGGCGATACCGACTACAATTTGATCAAGGACGCTAGAAAGGTCCATTTTCGAGGTAAGAGCACTGGAGACGTCTTTAAGCGCCTGGCGCTGACGATCCTGTATTTCCGCACTTCCGCCGACCTGAGCGCTATCAATAGCGGCTGCCAATACGTGTACAACGGCATCAATGAGCCGCTGCAACGTTGGGTCCGCGTAGGTATCAAGGAGAGTACTACCCAGTTCCAGTGTTCCTAATACTTTGTCTCCGACAATAAGGGGAGCAATGAGCGTCGAACGCAACTGGTGGGCATTACTGAGGGCATCGCCACAGAGGGCAGGAGGGCCATCCAACCCGTAGGGATAGTCGCATACCAATGTGGTGGGAACTGGCAATATTTGCTCTAGTTTTGAGCCGCTGAGTGGGTGTTGACGGTACTGCGCTACCCAGCTACCACCGCTACGCTGGCACATAGTGACGCGTACAGCCTGGCGGTCATGGCGTAATAAAACAACGCCGAAAACATCGAAAGGGATCACTGGTTCCAGTTCGGTAGCCAGGCGCGTATAATCTGGTTTTGCTCCACGTACGCTGGAGATGCTACGAGCAACGCGCTCGACGATAGTAGATTCTTTTAAGGTGGGCGCTTGAGCTTTCGCCTCCATCAGTGTCCTCTGTACCTAATTTAACACATCGTTACAGTCAACAATGATTACAACCCAACCGTCCTGAACTATTGGAATACCAGGAAAGGATTTACACAGGATAGTTGAACCTCTCATCTGAACTGTTCTAGTATAGCATAGGATATTCAAGGGAACAATATATTTCATGACATTGTCATACATCATGCTTGCAAAACGCATACACATGTTGCTACAAATGACTAATTTTCCGCTATATTGATGGCCATTCTCTTTTTACCGTGGAAAGTATACCATATGAAGGGATATGCCTGACGTTTCTTATGGTACTTCCTTGCCTTCAACGCGCAAAGAAGTTTTTAGTGGGATTAGTGGGCATAGCCCGTTAGTTCAACATAGCCTTCGCCCTGCACCTGTGTACCTGCACTATGACCACGGACTGTCACCGCACCTTCCCAGTAAGCGTTGCCGGTCGATTGGTAGACGACTAGCTCTTGATTTTGTAGTTCAGGGGTGAGAGTCAGCGATGTGTATAATCGCGGGTCGTTGATCTCGATTTGCCAACCGGAGGGAAAGATAGCGCCTGTCGCCTGGCTCGTCCAGTGATTGAGAATACGCACATGGAGGGCGTTTGGAGGCAACAAACGTTCATTGCTGTCTATGCCAATAAGGCCAACATAGGTAGCGCCGATTTTACCGTTGGCATCGCGGATGAGGTAGATCATCATTTCTGTGTTGTTGTTCAGCTGGATACTGAACCAGTCCCAGCCACCGCTGCCAAAGGAGAGGAAGTTGCCCCACTGGTGATCCATCCAGGCTTCACCAGTTACCTGTAAGAGCTGGCTGTGGTCGACGAGTGTGCCTGATAAGGCCATACGGGTCCGCGAATAGTAGTAGGAGAAGCCGCCAACACCGAAGGATATGAGGCCGTTACCATTGTGCAAGGCGGGTGGCTTGAGGCCAAGGAGGGAGAGATGCATGGCGTAGTTGGCCATCTGCGCCGCGAGATGATCGCGCCCATTCAAGCCCTGGATCGACCAGTCACCAATGGTAACATCGACGCCTTTTGTAGATGTACCATCAGGGATGAACGCTCCCGGTTCGGTCTGACGGCGCTGGTCAAAATGGAACTGGCCGCGCGTTACGTCACTGATGGCAAAGTGGGCGGCAAAGACAGGCGGGAGATCGCTGCGCAAAACCTGAAAGAAGACCAGCTCGAAACCATAATGATGCGGTTTGCCATCGGGAGTGGTGGCATTCATGTGTCCCGTGTAATACCACCATTCGGTGAGGTCACGATGAGCGGCCTCGTCCTGTGGGAAACGGACGGGCGGTAAGGGTGTTGCCTGCGGTGTAGCGTTTACAACGGGAAGTTGTGCGTTGGTAGAGACGATGCCTGGTACACCACATGAGGCCATTACGAGAGCAAGTAATAGCAAGATGAGAGAGTGGCTCAGCCCACCACGTAGATTTTTCATCGTGAACTCCCTTTCGTTCCTGCGTCTGTATATGATTCCACTTCTGGTTTATTGTGTATCGCGCCTGATTCTTGTCCACTCGCATCGAGATATTCGGCAAGGGCGGGAGGACGGCGCTGCACACCAGCGAAGGGTAACCACCAGTTCAGATCACCAAGGAGGCGCATGGTGGCAGGCACCAGGAGACCACGCACGAGAGTGGCATCGATGACGACGGCGAGGGCCATACCGAGACCAAGCGCTTTTACCAGGATCATATCGGCGGTGGCAAAACAGGAACTGACGACAATTACGATGACGGCGGCGCTGGTGATGATGCCCCCGCTGCGCTGCAAACCAAGGGCTACCGCACGGGTGTTATCACCGGTTTGCCAGAAGGACTCCTGAATGCGCGAGAGAAGGAAGACTTCGTAGTCCATCGAGAGTCCGAAAAGCGAACAGAAGAGCAGTATGGGGCCGGAGGCCTCAACAAAACCGAGAGGCGTAAAACCAAGCAGCTGATGTAAGAAGCCGTTCTGGAAGATGACCACGAGGGCGCCATAGCTTGCCAGGATGGAGAGTGTATTCATCAAGATGGCTTTTAACGGCAAGATGAGAGAACGGAAGAGAAACAGCAGAACGATATATGTTGTAATCGCTACGATGACAACGGCTATAGGAAAATCAGTGTAGAGGGAGGTGACATAGTCCATATCACCGGCTGTGCTACCATCTACCAGTGTCGTGATACCGTTGCCGGGTGTGGTGTTGCGAATGGTCTGAACTAAGGCCTGCGATCGCTGGTCGAGCATGCCATATTTGCTGATGACGAGGATCATGGTCGTATTGCCAGAGACCGAAGGTTTGAGGAAGGCCGAGAGATAAGGATCGGAGATCTGTTGGGGATGGGTATAGACCAGTTCGTATTGCTCCAGGGTGTAGCGCGGATCAGCGCTGACAATGCTATCGACGCGAGCGACACGAGGATCGGCCTGGATACGGCGCACGTAGTTATAGAGATTACGGATGTTCGTCGCGGTTAGAACATCGCCGGGGGTTTGTACCGCCAAGAGAATGGGGGTAGTCTCACGATCATTGAAGCGCTTCGCCAGCAGGTCGAAGGCGGCGCGTGATGGAACATCTGGCGGCAGAATAGAGGCATCCGGGGCCGAGAAACGCACTCCCAAGAAGGGTAGACCAAGGGCTATGAGCAGGATGAAGACAGGGACAAAGACCTGTAGCGGATAGCGCATGACGACGTGTGAGAGCTGATACCAGAAACCGTGGTGATCATTGGCTAAAGGAGCAGCAGGTGAAGGTGAGAGCGTTGAGGTTGCTGCACCCGACGTTCGTCGCCAGAGCCGTGGCAGTCGGACGGGAAAGGCGTTGATCCTGGTACCGATGATGGACAGGGACGCGGGTAGGAGGGTAATCGCCGCCAGGACCGCCAACAGGACGACCATGACACCTGCCATACCGACTGAACGCAAAAAGTTGATGCGAAAGAAGATGAGACCGGCAAGGCCGATGGAGACGGTCAGCCCCGAGAAGATGACGGCGCGACCTGCTGTTGCAACTGTGATGGCGACGGCCTCTTCGACATTGCGGCCATGAGCCAGTTCTTCGCGGAAACGACTGACCATAAACAATGAGTAGTCGACGCCAAGGCCAAGGCCAAAAAGCGTGGTGATGTTGAGCACAAAAATGGAGAGAGTGGTGATCTGCCCCAGGCCGAAAACGAGTGCCAAAGAGACTGCTACGGCTCCACCGCCGACAAGGGCGGGTAGGATAGCAGCAACAACAGAGCGAAATACCAGCAGCAAGGCAATGATGGCGAAGGGAATAGCAAGAAATTCCGCACGACGCAGGTCACGTTCGCTGACTGCTTGAATATCCTCATAAAAGACCGGGCCACCGCCAATCGTTGTCTTTAAGTTTGGGACAGGCTGCAGGCGACTTTCCAGTTGAGGGAGGAGTTTCGATGCACTATCGGGATCGGGTTTGAAGAGGATGTTGACATAAGCGGCGTGACGATCCAACGAAATCTGGCGTGGATTGTCTGTGAAACTGACTACGCCAGAGACCTCCGACCAATTGCGTACCCTGGCAAGGGCCTGTTGAGACTCTTGAATAAATTGTGGGCTATCGGCGCTACCAACGTTACCAGCGCTGGTGTTCTCGCTGGTGAAGATAACTTGAACGATGGTGAGATTGAGATGCACTTTTTGCACCAGAAGATTCAGTGCGCGTTCTGAATCGGCGTCGGGACTGACGAAGCCTCCTGAGTGTAGCACCTGACTTGCTTGCGGGGCAAATGGTAATGAGACTGCGATAGCAACCATCCATAAGCCCACTATCAACCAGCGAAAGCGGGTGGCTATCCTGCCTAGATGGTAGAACATATTCGGGCCTTTCTAACAAAATACTTCGGGTACTGGAAGAGCCACCGAGGGCCGATCATGAGTTTTCACACAATCATCTGGGTACCGGAACATCCACCGAGGGCCGATAAATCGGCCATGTGCGCGATAAATCGGCACCTACGATTGTCCGGATGATTTTGTCAACTTGCACAATCGGCCGGGTGCACGATAAATCGACACCTACTGTGTATGGATTATTTTATTAATCTGCATAATGACGTTCATTGTTGGTTGAAGGGGTAACAGTGACGTGTTTCTCGACGCTTGTACTTTCTTGTTGTATGATGATACCTCTACATAATTGTAGTAGTACACTGCAACTAATGATGTCAAGATGAGGAGGTGAGGTGAATTATGGCAAAAAAGACAAAAGATACGAGTGAGCAAGCGAAGGCTTCGTCGAACCATGTCCCGATCAAGATGATTACGGTCAATCGCCAAGCATATCATGATTATGTTGTGGAGCGCACAATCGAGGCTGGTATCGCGCTAAAGGGAACGGAGATAAAGTCTATTCGTGATGGCAAGGTAAATTTGCGAGGGTCTTATGCTATAGTGCGCAATGGTGAGCTGTGGCTAGAAAACGCACATATTGCTGTTTATGAACACGGGAACCGCTATAACCATGAGCCAATACGCAACCGCAAATTGTTACTTCACCGGCGCGAGATCAATCAACTGGCTAGCAGGGTAGAGACCAAGGGACTGACGCTCATTCCTCTGAAGCTCTATCTGAAAGGTGGAAAGGCGAAGATCGAGTTGGGGCTTGGTCGAGGTAAGAAGCTCTATGATAAGCGTGAGGCGATTGCTGAGCGAGATGCCAAACGTGACATTGAACGCATAATAAGATCAAGGTGACGACTCCCTGTTTAGAAAAGAGATGGAAGAGGCTGATAGAGGGCGGAAATGGGAAACCTCACCGATACGACAGTTTTCTCTCCTGTCTAAAGAGCATGAGTAATGAAATCAGGGCTACGAAGGCCAGCAGCATGGTGAGAAAGATGAGGCCGTCGAAGCCCCAGGTTTTGGCAAAGAGGCCGCCGAAACCATTACCCAGAAGCTGACCTACGCCAAGAAAGATCGAATAGAGTCCCATAAGTAGGCCGCGATCTTTGGCGACATCCTCGGAGATATCGGCAAGGTAGGCAAGCGCTGAGGGCGCGAAGCTACTTTCAGCAAAAACGCCTACCATTAAGAGTGGTATCCATATCAATAGCAAGGCATGGTTGCCGACTCCAAGGTGGTTGATACCAGCGAGGGCAATGCAGGCCAGGTAGATACCTGTGATTGAGGTCAGCATGAGATTCAGACGAGGAATATGCTTGAGAAAGAAGGCCCAGAAGAGAAGGCACAGCCCAAAGTAGAGAACAAAGGCGCCAAGAACCATGCTCAATATATGACCAGCCCCAGGGCCGCTTAAACTGCCCATCAGTAGTTGATTATGATTATTACTGTGCTTAGAGAGGACAAAGGTAAGCAGCGGGCCAATCCAGACGCCAACAAGGGCGTTGATACATATCCAGGCCGGAATGAAGATAAAGAGACGAGGCGTGCGAATAATGCGCCAGTAACGAAGGCCTACCGCGCGGAGGTTTCCCTGTTCAATTACCTGCATTATTTTAGGAGCCAGGAGCATGCAAAGTACCACGGCGAGATAGAGCGCTGCGATTAGAGCAAAGGCGAAGCGTCCGAAATGATCCCAGGCAAAACCACCCAGTACGACGCCCACAGCGATGCCGCCGCTGGTAGCAAGCTCAAAGAAGCTCATGACGCGCATACGGCTCGACAGGTCTCGTGAAGTGTAATCGGCGAGGTAACCAAGGACAGCGGGTGTGGTCATGGCAGCAGATGTGCCAGCAATCAGTCGTAAACCGAGGAAGTAGGGCAAGGGATTTTGTACAGGCGCGAAAGGAATAAGGGCTACTTCGATAAGTCCTACCAGTGGCCCAAAGATGAGAAAGTAACGACGGCCCAAGCGATCGCTGAGGGAGCCCATGACCGGGGCAAGGACCAGTTCTGTGGCGTAATAAGCGACGGCAAGAAGACCAACATTGAGGCTGGTGATAGCTGCATTTGTATGCGACGCGAGTTGAGCGAGGAAGAGACCAAAGATGATGGTTGCTGCTCCGCCGTTTGCGCGTAGTATGAATGTTCCGAAAAGTAGAGGGGCGATCGAGCGACGAGACATTTCATGTCCTTCTATTCAATTGGGAAGGATCAGGGTAGTTCTGGGATTTCAGGCGTTTTCGTAATGTGAACAAGGCGATGATGCAGCCTGTTATGATGAGTGTTATCGCTAATAGCATTAACAGGAGCAAGATGAGCCGCGTTGTTCCATTATCAGTCGCGTTGATGAACGCCAATATGCCCATTACTACCATCTGTGTCTTCCCCGCGTGAGTATCTCCGTGCTCTTTTTTGTCTCTATGTTAGAGACGGTGCACGAAGTGGTCAGGTAACGTTTTTCTTTGTTTCTCGTCGCCTGGCATTTCATTTAATGGGCGACATAGATCGGATGGGATAAGAGCAAAAACCAGGGTGGTACGAAGTGTGCCATCTGGAGCAGCCATGTGGTTGCGCATGCGCGCCTCCTGGATGAAGCCGAGGCGGCGAGGGATGGCGGCACTACGGACGTTTCGTTCATCACAACGTATTTCGACACGATTGGCTGCAAGCGAACTGAAGGCATAATGTGTCAAGAGTTGCACTGCTTCTGTCATGTATCCATGCCCTTGAGCAGAGACACGCAGCCAGTAGCCGATTTCAAAGTACCTGTGCTCCCAGTTCTTTGGATGGATGCCGGTACCTCCTAGAAAGCGGTTGGTTGCCCTTTCCCAGATGCTGAGGATGAGATCTTCACGGGTCAACCAATTAGCCTGTTCATGGATAATCCAATCCCGACTCTCTTCAACGGTTTGATGAGTATCGGCGAACGGGAGCCAGGGGCGGATGTGATCGCGCGACTCGGCTACTGCCTCGAACAATGCTTGCGCATCACTTTCGCGGTATGGCCGCATGATCAGGCGTTCGCTCTGTAACTCTTCAAACAACGGGATAAGGGTCAAGTATGGGGTGGCGTTCAAAGCTGCTCCTCCTTCTACAGGGATGATGACAAAGTACTGGTTCTATACCAGATATTAGTTCTTTGGTCTCACAGGCGAGAAACTAGAGGTGATTATGCTGTTACGGGTTTGACATCTGCAACAGCATAATGACCCTTAACAAAATCATTCGGATAGTGGAACACCCACCGAGGGCCGATAAATCGGCGATGTGCGCGATAAATCGGCACCTACTGTGTGGAGTACCCACATCGTGAATGGCCGGATTATATTGCTAATCTGCGTACAAGTGTCATGTTATGTCAATCCAGTGATCAGGAGTAGACTGACTGTATGGGCAGTTCCAGGGTGGTAGGCAGTACCTCGCCAGCACGCAACTCTTTTTCGTAGATGTCGTACTGTCGAGCAATGTAGATGCCTGTTCTCTGTTGCGGCTGCGCCAATGCAGTCAACTGCTGCATTTCAGCGTATAAGTCGAATTTGAGCTTGCCTGGCTGAAAGGAGCCATCTGCTGATTCGTCTGTATCGATCATCATGCGCCAGAACTGTCGTACAGGAGTGTACCCTTCTTGCTCGAGAAGGTCTTTTGCGTCCTGATTGCCGCTGCTAACCGCGCTATGCAGGACGACACGCAACCCTACGGGAGCTTTTCTAAGGAACTGGCGCGCCCTGTGTTCCGCGAGACGAAGCAGAAGTGTGCCGATACCTCGACCCAGGAATTCGGGGTGTACGCGTATTCTCATGTTGATTTGAGTATAATCGCAGCTCCAGACGTAGGCAAAGCCAACAAGCTGCCCTTTATTGGTGATGATTACCCAGGCATCGGTATCCAGGTTGAAACCTGGTCTTTGCCAGTCAGCAAGCAGTTCCTCCTCGGTATAATCAGACATACCGTCTTCGATGATGTCACACGCTATAAGTAGCCTGGTTACATCGCTGAGGTCGTTTAACCTGGGTGCACGAGCTAAAAGGTTTTGCAGCAATATAGCCATGGATGATTTCTCCATTCTGTTCAGGCGAATACTACCCGTTTCGTTTTAGTTTGCCGGTTTTCTTGGCGTAGCGTTCGGCGATGCCGAAGATGTATATCCCGACGGGTATGCTGATGATACCGGTGAGCAGTAATGGCCATATGTAACTCAAGATCTCAGGTGACCAGATGGGCTGATTTCTCATCAGAGCCGCACGTAAACCTTCAATTACGTAGGTCGCGGGAGATGCATAGGCAATTGGATGCATCCACTGTGGTAAGGCTTCTACAGGATAGTAGACACCTGAAACCAGCAGGATTACGGCCCGCACTATAAACGACATCTGCATACCTTTTTCGGTATAGAGCAGCGGCAAGACGGCGGTTGCTATACCAAAGCCGATGAACGAGATGCTGCCGAGTAGCAAAATGACGATCGCTGTCACGAAGTTCGCGTGGCTGAGATCGATATGGAAGAATACTCCCACTATCAGCAATTGCAAAATTGTGAAGAGCAGTCCATGGACGACAGCGTACATACAGCTACCGATCATGTGCGTGAAGCGCGAGATGGGCGCCATAAAGGTGTATTCAATGGTGCCTTCCCAGCGCTCCATGTTGATGATATCGGTCACGCCATCGAAGGTGACGCTGAGGTATGACCAGACGGCGGTTCCGATCAACAAGTAGAGTATGAAAAAGTTTGTATTTATCTTGACGCCAGTAATCAGCTGTGCGCTGAGGCCGATATAGGTTACGGACATGGCATTTACTATGTTGTATACCAGCCAGACGAGTTCCCAGCCCCAATAACGCCTGGTGAGGTTCCAGTTGCGTTCAAAGAAGGCGTAGGTTGCACGTCCCTGGTGCATCAATGAAGACATTGTCGTATTGCTCCTTGTTTACGCTGACTCTCCATCTTACTTATTCTTCGTCGTCTTCGCGTTGTGCTTCGAAGGCTTCGAAAGCCTTTTCCCAGCTACCGTAGCGATCGATATCGGTTTCAGTGATCAAGTGAGCAGCGGTATAGTGCATGAAGACCTCATGCATAGTGACCAGTTCCGAATGGCCCATGATGCCGGTGACTGCGCGTTTAAGTGCCAATGCATCGCCTAAGGCGACTATGCGGCCCTGATCGATAATGGCGACGCGATCACACAAAGCTTCGGCTTCGTCCATATCGTGGGTCGTGATCAGGATGGTGGCATCATGTTCGTCACGCAGCTCTCTGACAAAGGTCTGGACATCGTTCTTTGAACGAGGATCAAGCCCTGTTGTCGGCTCGTCCAGCAACAGCACGATAGGAGCAGTGAGGAAAGCACGGGCGATGGCAACCTTTTGTTGCATGCCACGCGACATGTTTTCCAGGGGAGCTCCAATACGATCTGGCTTGATGCCCAACCTGCCGAGAATTCTGCGAATCTCGAGGCGGGCTTCATCACCAGGCATGTTGTAGAGTCGCGCCGCATAGATGAGATTTTCCATAGGCGACAACTTTTTGAAGAACGAAGCTTCCACACTGACCCGGTTAATGAGGCGCTGTACGGTGCGATCGTTTTTCACGACATCATAGCCAAAGATGCTTACGTGCCCGCTGTCAGGGATAAGCAGCGTCGAAAGGATCCGTATCAAGGTCGATTTGCCAGAGCCATTTGAGCCGAGGATACCAACGATCTCCCGACGCTTGATGGTTATGGTAACGTTATCAACGGCACGCACCTCACGCTTTTCTTCCTTTTGTCCTGCATTTTTTTTATGCCAGCGTAGTAAGGGACGTGATTTCTTGAATATTTTGGTGAGGCTATCAATGACAACTGCATCTTTCGTGTCATCATTAACAACTGGTACTGCTGGTTGTATATCTACATTTATAGCCATTTATTTTATTTCCTCTCTTGAGATGACTAAGGAGCGTTATCCGCTGGATATTGTCCTTATTAGCATACTGCACATTACTGACTGGTACATTGGCCGGCAGGACAGTCTTAGACCTGTTCAACCGGGCATTGATTTTGATCCGAATGACCACTGCTTTCATTACATGCTTTACCTCAAAGAGTAGATAGTTGACACTATTACATTCTTTTTTTTGAGCCTAAAAGAAACGACAAAAAACCGTGGGACTGATTTTTTCTGCCAGTGCCCACGGTCGAGGGTGTCTCTTTTGCTGTTCCCTACTCACTCATCCTCTCGGAAGTGAGCAGGCGGAGATCCCACGTAGATGGGCACACTGCTACCCTGGGCGAAGACCATGCGGGAAGTATTGAACATTCCCACTTCACTGCAGGTGGACAACCCACCCCAGCAGATGGGCATAGCATGGCCGTAACCAGCGATGTTATCGCGCAGACGTGCCACGTTGAGCCACGGGGTTTGTGTTGTTGCCATGCTCGCCATCTCCTTCCATGAGATTTTTGTTTTGTTGATCTTTATGTGTATAAGATCGGGACAGATAATTGCAGGGATTGCTGTTGCAATCCCGCTGTTGAGAGTATACTGGATGTGTTTGCTTTTTGTCAAGGTTTGTACGACTACTTTACCGGTTTTTAACAATTCTTCTTTTTTGTATATGGGTTTCGTGGGAAGGCCGGGGCGTCAGGCAAATTTGTTCAAATCTTTTAGTTTGCCTTGCTGGATGGCGTGTGCCACGGAGACGTGACGCTTGATGGCTTCTTCGGGTGTCTTACTTATGGTCTCAAGAATTGTCAAACGAACAAGGGTGAGATAGTCGTTTTGCTGTGGATAAACGGTGGTGATGTAGCCACGACCAAGGTGTGTATCATCGGAGGTTGCTACGACAAAACGCCTCCCATCAGGGGAGATGACGACGTGCCGAGCAAGGTCGAGGGCGTGTAAACGTATAGGTAAGGCATTGGTTATTTCAACGGCTTGTGTTTGCGAAGATGATGTGTTTATTGGTTGATCATTATTTGTTGTGTCATTTTTCGACATGTTGTTTTTCCTCCTGAGCAAGGCTATATCATATGCAATATAATGAACCTGGCATCTTTTGTGATGCCAGGTCTAGCGCTAACTCTACCTTCACCAGTGTATAAGAGTAGAGCCGTTTCGTCAAATGTATCAGCTACAAGTCCTGTTCTAAAGCACGGCGAGCGCGTCTCTTTGCCCTTAGCCGGAGCAGTGATTTCCAGGTACGGTTAGGGAGGGTCATCAAAACGCGTGGATGCTTGACGACGTATAAGAACAGGCGCGGCTGGAGGCGCTGCCACAAAGCGGGCAAGTCTCGAACCTCTCCTGTATTCAGCGGATGCTCGGTGCTATCGGGGCTTGCCCATAGCTCGCGAACGTAGATATCCTCAAAGCGATGTAAAGTTGGAGCCTCGTCTGGAGCGGCTACAGCGATGGACTGGATGTATTCATGTGGAGTTTGAGAATACTGCAGAGGAATACCCGCCCAGTTCGCCAGGATACAGATACGTCCATAGATTTGAGCCGATACATTGTAATGGCGGAAGAGTCGACGCCACCAGATGCTGAAAAGCAGCAGACTAAAGAGGATGAGCAGGACAACAGCACCGATTGCTATGCCTGCCTGTCGACCCAATTGAGCTTCAAATTGTCCCCGAGTTTGGGTCGAGGTTGTTCCACTAGTATCGCCCAATTCATTTCTGGGTGTTTTGTGATTTTTTCCAATGTTCGGATTTAAGCCACCGGACGGAACGGTACTTGACGTTCTTGGTAGATATTGATTGGGAGTTGGTCGTACGAACTGTGAGAAGCTAGCGGATGGCTCAAAATTGATCCAGCCGTAGCCAGCGAAGTATACCTGCGTCCAACTATGAGCATCAGTGCCATAGATGATATGCTGGTGAGTTTTTGAATCCAGCTGGCCATTAGTATAGCCGACGGCAACACGAGCGGGAATGCCCAATGTGCGAGCCATTACGGCCATTGCAGTGGAGAAGTAGTTACAGAAGCCTCTGTTGCCGCTGCGGAAAAGAAACCACGAAACGCCTTCCTGGCCGGCGGGCAGGCGTATATTCACATCATACGAGTAATTCGTACGCAGATACGTCTCGAGCGCAATAACTTTGTCGTACATCGATGAAGCGTTGGCGGTGATCCTTTGTGCCATCTGCGCAATATTAGGATCAAGGTCTTTCGGTAATTGCAGGTTAGCAGCAACTACTGGAGGGTTATAGTACGTCAAAGGATACTCACCTTCATAGTTATCCGAGAAGTGGGGAGAGTCAGCGGGCATAGGGATAGAGCGCAATGATGGCACATCAGCAGATGATACATACGAGGAGACGGAGTAATGCTGTCCAGCTGTGAGCCTGCCATTCCTTGCCAGGATTGCCACCAGCGAGTCACTGTTCTTGCTGCCGAGTATAGTGGAAGGTACGTTGACCGAAGCGATCTGCGAAGCTCCAAGAAGGTAAGGATTTTGCTCACCTGGAGGATTTACGACATTGATTTGCTGGGAAACTTTATGCACTACCGTAGATTCACTAGCGATTACCGTATTTGGTTGTAATGGCAAGCCAAAGGTTGGGGCGTTGGACCAGCCCCGACCATCATAGGTATCATAGCTGAGTGACTCAAGATACTGGGAGGGATCATCACTCTGGACTTTAAAGACAACATCATGATTAAGATTGGGATTTCCGCCCAACACAAGTGTATCCTGGAAATTCCCATGGTTATTGGGGATATTGCCACCACTGAGAGAGATGACTCGATTCCAGGTATCCTCAAGCTGCACCCAAGGGTTCGCGTTCGCACTCCAGACCTGAGAAGCGGCATCATTGGTGTAACCCCAGGGTAGGAACCAGGAGAAGACAAGGATGGCGATGGAGACAAGGGCACCTGCCTGCATCACATCCCAACCCAGGTCATCAGAGAAACGCAAGCCCTGCCGCCGCCAACGCCTGGTAGACTCGAACAGGTTCATGCGGAGTAGGAGTAACAAAGAAGCCATCAAGAAAACAACGAGGAAGACTATATAGCCGGATTCCACGTTACTCAGATTGATAAGAAGCACGACCGCATTGGCAACGATCATAAGCCAGAGATTACGAGCACGATAGACGAGCCAGGCGCTACTATAGGCAAGCAGAAAACCCAGTAGCGTTATGAAGAAGAGAAAGATCGAGTCATCTTCGCCTGTCCCACCGTTGATTACAGAGACAAACCATTGACGCATGCCATGGGCCAGTTGAGCCGTATTCCCTCCATCAAAGGCGCCAGCAGTCTGCCAGAAGGCGATCAATAGAGCCAGCAGGACGACAACTACATGGACGGCCAGGGGAGGGAAGCGATGTTGTTTGGCGGCAACGACTCCAGTAATGAGGCCGAGCAGCGTGGTAAGAGTAAGAACGTTGAGATGATCTACCCAGTTAACAGCCTGTACGCTCCAGATGGTGCTATACACAACGATAGTCAGCAAGACCAGTGAAAACCAGCCCTCTTCCAGGCTAAGATGGAAAGGAAAAGCTGGCTTGTGAGACTGTGCATCCTTATTGTTATCTGCTCCTCCACCATCTCGCGAATCGGTAATAAGCTTCGATAATCGTTCGACCGCTGTATCTCGCACTGTATCTTGCATGGTTACGACCTCCGTAGTGCATAGCGCGTTTCATGGCTGCTCTCAAGCGCCAGAGCAATTGATTCCCCACATTTGATCCGCGCTATAGGTATACCTGCGCCTTCTAACAGGGCTAATGTATCTTCATCCTGTGGACCGCCTTCAAAAGAGGCTGCATTCAGTCCCACTACGGCAACTTTTACGCCGCGCCGCTGCAAATGGCGCAGACCTTCGTGCCAATCGCGAGAATTAGAAGGTGTGATCACGATAGCTAGAGTATTTCTACCGAAGTGGAGGGCATCCAGGGCGAGGGCTTCCTTAAGGTCTGGGCCTGGACCCGATGTAACCACCGCTAAGAGTTCAAGTACCCGCTCGATTTGCCGATCGCCGCGGTCAAGTGAGAGGAATTCTCGTTGCTGTCCGTTGACAATCATACCTACCGAGAGGTCTTGACGCAAGAAATACGTTGCAACCGTAGCGGCTATTGTTACACCATATTCTTCGGTTGAGTGCTCGCCTTGACCCACCTGAACGGTGTCATGCAAATCAAGGATGACCCAGGCATCCACAGCGGGATCAAGGTCAAATTCCTTCACCATTAATTTATTAAAATGCGCACTGGAACGCCAATGTATACGACTGAGGGCATCACCGTCCGTATAGTCACGAATGGTGGTCGCGTTCGTGGTTGTTTGCAGAGCACGCTGTGAGCTGCGACCTCTTCCTGGTAATCCCCCGCTAAAGAGCGTGAAATTGGTGATTGGCAACACGCGTGGCAATACCAGGATCTCGTGAGCAGGGGTCAGGGGTTTGTGACGGCGAAAGAGGCCAAAGGGGTCGCCACTAGTGGCAGTGACAGGCCCTAGTTGAAATTGACCGCGCCTGTTACAGACGGTACGAGCTTTCCAGACCGCTCGTTTGCGGCCGCCCATACTGGCTACATAACCAGCACGATGTCCAGGCAACGTTGAACCGTCAACGATTTGTACCCATAGTTTTGGCAATACGCTGGTGTTATCGAGCATCAGCCGCTCTTCGAAGGTCTCGCCGACCTGCACCCGACCAGTGGTGGTGTTGCGGTGAAAGGTTAACTTACGCAGACTATAACGTGCCCACCACCACGCGAGGATAAACAAGGTAAGCAAAACATAGGTCAGCTTATAGAGAGGACTCCAACCGCTGCTAATGGCGAAGAAAAACAGCACGAGGATCAGCAGTATCGCTTGCCAGGGTCGCATAGACTAGCGCCCCTTTCCGCCGACAACCCATGCGCCAGGCACAGATACACTTTGCAGTATTTCTTCCAGGATGGTGGTAGAGGTTATAGACCGCACACGCGCCGCTGGAGTGACAATGATACGGTGAGCCAGTGTTGGTTTGGCCAGGAGTTTAACATCGTCGGGAATGACGTAACCCCGGCCACGCATAGCGGCAAGAGCCTGAGAAGCGCGGAACAGCGCCAGGGAGCCACGAGGGCTGGAGCCAAGGTAAATGTTGTTGTGGTTGCGTGTCGCGTTGGCGATAGCGACGATATACTCTCGAATGGTTGGATCGACGTGTACGTTGCGCACCTGCTGCTGAATAAGGACCAGTTCTTCCGCTGTCATGATCTGAGAAAGGTCTTCCAGTGGGTGATGATGTTGATGGCTATCAAGGATGTTCATTTCGTCGGCCGACATGGGGTAGCCGATGCTAATATTCATCATAAAGCGATCAAGCTGGGCCTCAGGTAAAGGGAAGGTGCCTTCGTATTCGATAGGGTTCTGGGTAGCCATGACCATGAAGGGTTCAGGTAAGCGATAGGAGATGCCGTCTACTGTGATCTGTGATTCTTCCATGGCTTCCAGTAGGGCGGATTGCGTTTTTGGTGTGGCACGGTTAATTTCATCGGCGAGCACGATCTGGGCCATGATAGGGCCGGGACGGAACTCAAAATTGCTGGTCTTCTGATTATAGATGGATGTTCCAGTGACATCGCTCGGTAAGAGATCAGGAGTAAATTGGATACGTTTAAATGTGCATCCAATTGAGCGAGCAATTGCTTTTGTAAGAACAGTTTTGCCAACACCGGGTACATCTTCGATCAATACATGTCCATGACAGATGACGGCAATGAGGCTAAAAGCTACAGATTCGCCTTTACCGACAATTACTTTCTCGACATTCGCGACGACTCGTTGGACTGCAGTGGCTAGGTCTTGAACTGACTGCATGCGATTCTCCCCAATTCAATTTGAGGCCTGACTACCTGGTACACATACAATGAAAGTGAATAGAGTACTTCATAGTGTATCACGTACACGGCAAAGCACAAGTGCCAAGCCTTTGAAAAATTTGTAAGCGCAGAGTTGCAGTAATTACTACGTCATCAATAACATTTTTGTTACGCATTACCCCATAGTTTACAGATGTATGCTGAATTTTGGCTGAAATCTGGTACTATGCTCAAAAGCGAGAGTATGCTATGATGGTGTGCATGAACCAGAGTGGCAGAAACAATAGCGATAGAGAAGAACTACACGCGGTGGTGCACGGACGAGTACAGGGAGTTGGTTTCCGCTACTTCGTCGTTGAACGTGCTCTGGCACTAGGCCTACGAGGGTTTGCGCGCAACTCGAACAGTGGCGACGTTGAAGTAGTGGCACAGGGGCCGCACCCGACGCTTGAACGCCTCCTTTCGTTGATCCGGCAAGGTCCGTCGTCGGCTCATGTCACTGAGGTGACAACTACATGGAGACAACCAACTGAGCATTTTAGCGGATTCCATGTTCGCTGGTAGTGTTGAAGAGGTCAAAGATAGAATGATTGATCGAGAGACGGTAAAGAACGTTGCAAAACTGGCTCGTCTAGGCCTGAGCGAAGAAGAAATCGACATTTTTGGGAGCCAACTTTCCGTAATTTTAGAGAATTTCGCGATATTGAGAGAGGCCGATGTGAGTGGCGTTTCGCCCACCAGCCATGCTTCGCGGCTGACGAATGTGATGCGCGATGATGTACCTCAGCCTTCATATCCGCCTGAACTGTTGCTGGCAAATGCGCCCGATCAGGAAGATAACTACCTCAAGGTTCCAGCGGTGTTAGATGGAGGAGAGTCCTAGATTATGGCTGAGTTGTATGAATTGACGATTACCGAGGCAGGAAAGCTGCTGCGGCAACGTGAAATCTCGTCAGTCGAGCTGACGCGCGCCCACCTGGATCGCATCAGAGCGGTGGATGATAAAGTGAAGGCGTTCACGCTGGTGACTGATGAACTTGCCCTGGAGCAGGCTGAAGAGGCTGATAAGCGTTTCACACGTGGAGATACGGTATCTCTGCTGACTGGCATTCCCATTGCGATCAAAGATGTCATCTGCACAAAGGGAATTACGACGACATGCGGCTCGTATATGCTCAAAGACTTCAAGCCGCCATATGATGCTACGGTGATGGAGAGGTTGAACGCGGCAGGCATTGTGATGGTGGGTAAGACGAACATGGACGAGTTCGCGATGGGGTCTTCAACAGAGCACTCGGCCTTCTTTCCTACGCATAATCCCTGGGATCTGGAACGGACTCCAGGAGGAAGCAGCGGTGGATCGGCGGCGGCTGTGGCAGCAGGGATGGCGATGGGGTCTTATGGAAGTGATACCGGTGGCTCTATTCGCCAACCAGGCTCACTGTGTAATGTGTTGGGTCTGAAACCGACCTATGGGCGAGTCTCTCGCTCCGGCCTGGTAGCTTTTGCTTCCTCTCTCGATCAAATCGGGCCTTTCGCGCGCAATGCACGGGACGCCGCCCTGTTGCTCCAGGCGATCGCTGGCGGAGATGTGCGCGACTCGACCTGCTCACCGCAAGCCGTTCCTGATTACAGTTCGGGACTGACTGGTAGTATTAAAGGGCTGCGTATCGGTGTGCCCGAGGAATACTGGGTAGAGGGGATGCAACCAGAGGTGGTGAAGGCGATACGCGACGACATCGATGTGCTGAGGGAAATGGGGGCCGAGGTTAGCGATGTTTCATTGCCCCACACGAAATATGGCGTTGCCGCATATTATATCATTGCACCCGCCGAGGCGAGCGCGAACCTGGCACGTTACGATGGCGTGAAATATGGTTATTCGTACAGAGATACCGATGATATCTGGGAGGCAATGGAGAAGACACGAGAGTATGGATTCGGCCAGGAGGTCAAACGCCGCATCATGCTGGGTACGTATGCGCTCTCATCTGGTTACTACGATGCTTATTATAAACAAGCCGAGAAAGTACGCTCCCTGATTACGCAGGATTTTGACCGGGCGTTTGAACGCTTTGACGTGCTGGTGAGTCCCACAACGCCATCGGTGGCGTTCAAGCTGGGCGAGATTTCCGATCCCTATCAAATGTACCTGCAAGATGTGTTCACGCTACCGGCAAACCTGGCGGGCATCTGTGGTGCCTCTATTCCTGGTGGTTTCAGCAATGGTTTGCCTGTGGGTCTGCAATTGCTGGGCAATGCTTTCGCAGAGGACGTTATCCTTCGGGTGGCTGATGCCTTTGAGGGAGTGACAGATTATCATACCCGGTGGCCTATGGGATTGGCGAAATTGTCTGGTGGATAAGGCGACCCTCGCGGTCAATATATTTCAAAGAAGCGCAAGGAGAAGAAATGGGTGGGAA
>MNIY01000077.1 GCA_001919995.1 Ktedonobacter sp. 13_1_20CM_4_53_11 | reverse complement strand
CCTGTTTTGCATGCAGTATACCTGTTGTTCTCCTATCCATCAAGGATTTTTAGTCCAATGGGTAGGAAAGGTATATGTCAATGAGGTCGTGGCGTGGTTTCTTGCCGACGACACCTCGCCGCAACATGCTTGACGTATTTGGTCAGTGCAAAGTGAGCAAAAAAAGGGGTATCGCTACAGATCAGTAAGCTGTCACCAGCCGCAAAGTAGCAAGCATTACGGGCATAACTCTCTTTGAGCGAGGAATAGGCATGGCTGAGTTTGCCCAGCCATGCTCTGCTACGGTCGGGATCTTCAACCAAGGCAGTATGAGGGCAGGAGGATGCCCGAGTGAGGGAGATCATGCTCTGTCTCGGATGTGCCCGTCTTTCTCATCGGTCAGGCAAAGCGAGGGTCGCTTGCCGCAGCCGTTGCACATCGCGCATGGGTGGGGCGCCGAAGAGGCTTTTGTACTCCCGATTGAAGTGGGAGGCATCCTGGTAGCCCACGCGAGAGGCCGCTACTTTAGCGTCGAGGTCCTCGCTCAGCATCAGACGACGGGCCTCCTGCAACCGGAGGCGCTTCTGGAATTGCAAGAGGCTCAGCGCCGTGACGGCCTTGAAGTGGTGGTGCAAAGCCGAGACACTCATGCCCAACTCGCGTGCGAGATCCTCGATGCGCAATGGCTGGTCGAAGTTCTTACGCAGTTGTACCACTGCTCTGGCAATGTGGGTGGTGTAGCCTCCCAGGATCGCTAGATGACGGAGCCGGGTTCCCTGCTCTCCCATCAGGAGCCGGTAGATAATTTCCTGCGTGAGCAAAGGCCTGAGGATCGGCACGTCGTCAGGGGCATCCAGGAGTCTCGTGAGCCGCACGACGGCGTCCAGCAGGTTTCCATCCAACGGACTGACGGAGATCGCCCGAACATTCGCCTGATCCCGAGGCTGCGCGTGACCGGCCTCCACCATGACCGAGCTGACGAGGGTGGGAGCGAGGGAGAGGCGAAGACTGAGGTAGGGCCGCGCCTTTGAGGCTTCGAGGACCTGACCGGTGTAGGGCAGATCGATGGTGGTGAGCAGGTAATGGAAGGGGTCGTAGCAGTAGCGGCTCTCGCCCAGCAGGATTTCCTTGCTCCCCTGAGCAATCACGCACAAGGAGGGCTCGAACACACCGTGAACTGGCCCCAGAGGCGAGGAGGAGCGGGCCAGGTGCAGCCCTGGAAGCGGCTGGGCAACCCCATCTGCGTGCATGGCTCGCTCGATTCGCTCAATGAGTTCCTCGCGATTGGTTTGTACCCGCTGGACCTCACGTTCAGCAGGCTTTTGGAGCATTCCATTCAGAGAAGCCTCTTCTCTGGTTGTTCCATTGCGCGTCCTGGAAGATGTGCAGAATCCGTCAATCATTGGCGAGGATCATTCTATCACCCCTTGCTCCAGAATGTCTATAATAGCCTTAGACAGAAAACATGCTTCGCTGCTCACGCCGCGCAAGCTGGACTTTTCTTCAAGAAACGAGCCATGTGGAAGAACGTCCCGATCTGTCACGCAAAGACAGGAGGCAAGATCCATGAAGAAGCGTACACTTGGTGACAGCAGCATTGAAGTCGCTGTAACAAGGTCATCAGGGTCACCAGACCCGAAAGGAGAACTACCAATGTCAGCTATTCCATCGGTCACCCTCAATAACGGGGTGGAGATGCCCCTCTTGGGGTTTGGCGTCTTCCAGATGCATGACGCCGAAGAATGCGAACGCAGCGTCTACGACGCCATCCGCTCCAGCTATCGCCTGATTGATACTGCGGCTGCGTATGGCAATGAAGAGGCCGTCGGCAAAGCCATCAAGCGGTGCGGTGTGCCAAGGGAAGAGCTGTTCGTCACCACCAAGCTCTGGATTCAGGATGCCGGGGACGAACGCACCAAGCCAGCGTTTGAACGATCATTGCAGCGGTTACAACTGGAGTATCTGGATCTCTACCTGATTCACCAGCCCTTTGGGGATGTGTATGGCGCGTGGCGCGCGATGGAGGAGTTGTACCAGGAAGGCCGGATACGCGCCATCGGGGTCTGCAACTTCCCATCCGACCGGTTGATGGACCTGATGGTGCATCACCAAGTCGTTCCTGCCGTGAATCAGGTTGAAACCCATCCGTTCAATCAGCAAATCGAAACCCAGAAATTCTTGCAGGAAAACCATGTTCAGATGGAATCCTGGGGACCGTTTGCGGAAGGCAAACACAACATTTTCGAGAACGAGTTGCTGCGTTCCATCGCAGGCAAGTATCAGAAAACCGTGGCGCAAGTCATTGTGCGCTGGTTGACCCAAAGAGGGGTCGTGGCGATTCCCAAATCAGTCCGTAAGGAACGAATCGTTGAAAACTTCAACATCTTCGATTTCGACCTGAGCCCGGAAGATATGGCGGCAATGAGGACGCTGGACACCAAAACCAGCAGCTTCTTCGACCACCGTGACCCCAACATCGTGAAGGCGTTGAGCGAAGCAACACGTCCGACCTAAACGTACGAGCGGCCCGTGTGCATCTGGTAACGGAGAGAGCGTTTTCCGAAGGAGGAGAGCACAAAGAGGAGGAGCGGGGGAAAAATGCTCGTTCTCCAATGCGATCATTGCCCTCTCGGAGAGCGAAGCCCGGCGCAGGCAGGCGTGGCAACATGTCAGTGTCCTCTTTGTGGTGCTATCGGGATGGCTCGTATTCGAGGAGAGGTGGTCTCTTTTCCTCCCCATCAGCCTCCCCGGAAAGCGCGATCTTCAACCGTTCCCTGCTGAGTCAACTACTGTTGTCAATAGCTCCAAATGAAGCGAGCAAAGAAAGGAACGCTTTTCATCCCCTGCATAAATGCCAGGGGCTTTCAAGCGATCTTAGGTGTAAGAGTCACCTCATGATGAGACGAGGCTCGCGCTGGTTTTCGTCAGGATCGAGCAGAGGAAGTTGGATCACATCCGGCTTTCTCTGCGGCTTTTTCCGTGCTGTGTAGTCAGGCAACTTCAGAAAGAGCAGCCATTCATCAGGTCCGAGCGTCCACAGCTTCAAGTGTGGCGACTGATAGCCAGTCTCGATGAGACGCGGATTCTTCACCTCTTTGATGTGTTTGTTGTCCTCCGCCCACTCCATCGTGTAGAAGGCCAGCTCCGTCTCCTGATATTCGATCTTGAGCGTGCTGGTGTAGATGCTGACCTGAACTTGCTGCGAAGCCAGCCCCTCCTCTGCATAGAAGCGCCATCGGCGAAAGCGGATATATCCTGATCGATCCAGGTGGCGGATAAACTCTGTCGCAAAGAAGATGCGGGCCAGCGTTGAAGCTTCGAGGGTACGCGCTAGCACGCCTCGTAGCACATCCTGGGGGCTGTGTCGTCCGTCCTGACGTTCACGATGCGCGAAGTGAATCTGGCAGTTGTAGTCCCGAATGAATTTCCGATGAGCCTTCTTCATCTCGTCCAGCGTGGACGCTTTGTTTAGATAGTAATCCGCGAGACGCCGCATTATCCCGAAATGCGCCTCTATGTAATTTTGCCAGCTCTGCCGGGGGTCAATCCGCTCTTTGCGGATGTCCAGAGCTTCGTAAATAGCCATTGCACGTTTTGAATAGAAGACCCCACCACTATCCGTAACAATGGCCTCTGGAGCCCCGTAATTTCGCAGAGCTTTGGCGAGTACCCACAGGTAGGCGGCAGTGTCCTGCCTTTCCGAGATAGCAGAAGCAAGCAGCATTCTCGAAAAATTCTCAAGGACACTAATTACATATACTGGACCTTTAATATTAGGAAGTTGGTGGTGCTCTATATAACGTATATCGATACTCCAATATTCGTGTCTCCGAGAGGCTTTAAAGGGCATCTCTTTCTTGGGCTTGGGCGGCGCTTTCTGCTTATCCCACCCATAGAGAGCGCGGTGCTTTGCCATGATACGCCCACAGGTACGTGGGGACACCTTGATGCCCTCCTGGAGAAGCGCGGCGTGCATGCGCCACTCACCAATCAGCGGATTTTCCTGCTTTTTGCGAATCTCGTTGGCAATTTCCATTGTCACGACTCTCGGCGCTTTGCGCGCGCGCGACTTATCGTCCAGCCCTCGGACCCCCTCTTTGACCCATCGTTTCAATGTCGTATACACCGTCTGCCGCGAGGTTGCTAAATACTCGGCAATTGAAGTAATTGACCAGCCTTCCGCGTGGAGCTGGACTACAGCATGCCTGCGTTCTGCCGGATCAGGGATCTGGTCCCAGGTTTGATAGCGGCGAGTATTGATCGAAGGTGGCGGCCCGGAGGCCAGCACCATCTTGACCGAATTATGCGAAGGACGCCGCTGAAAACGAGCCTCGCAGATCTCCGCGATTTCGCGCAAAGACATGGTAGGTAATTCAACGCGCAAGTCAACAATCAACTGCCGCATATCTGGTGGTAGGCTCCGCGCCGTTTCCTGGGGCTGTTTGCGGGGCCTGGATGCAAACAAGCTGACCATGCCCTGCTCGTCAAAAGCATCGGCTTTGCGTTCCAGGGTAGGGCGTGGCTCACCTGTCTCTTTTGCCCGTTGAATGGCTGGATCGCCGAAAAGTACGACAGGGCGCAATAACTCATATGCCGTTTGCTCCGGCCAGAGCGTGTACTGCTGGATGGTTTTCCAGTCCTCGGTATGCTCTCGTTGAACCCGCTTGCGTTTGGGCACCGTGCTCCCTCCAACACGATGAAATAGGCTGATGCATCAATCGTACCTGGATTTTTCCCTATTTGCAAGCCCACAGGCGTTTTTTGCTCACTTTGCACTGACCAAATACGTCAAACATGTTACGGCGAGGTGTCCCACCAGGCAGGGTAGACATCTACTAGTGCAGCAGGTACGCTTGGGAAAGCAGCCCCCAGAGTCACCAGGGAGAAAGAAGCAAGCAAGCCCATCCAGTCATCAGGCTTGTGCCAGAAAATGAGGGCAGCTACCCCGAAGTATGTCAGGGCAAACAAGAGATTGACCGATGTCCAATAGACGGCGAAGATCGTGATCGGGATGCCCAGCGCGTGCAGCGATTGGACCGTGGCTGCGGTCATGCAGATGTCGAGACAGTCAGTGTGGAGGGAGTTGAACCAGGCCACGTTGGCCGGGGTACCGGCGATGTAGACTACTAGCGCCAGGACGGTGATGGCAAGCAGCGCGATCCGTGCCAGCACAAGCCAGTGACCACGCAAGCGCGTGTTCTCCCTACTCTGCGGTTCGCGTCCCAGAGCAGTTGGAGCCGGTGCCTGTTGCGTGTTCATCGTTCTACTCCCGTTCTAAGGTGCATGGCTGTACTGCGACGCGAAGAAGAGCGGAGTGGTAGTTCCCGTAGGTAGATTAGGAAACTCAACGCGAGACACGCTTAATCGTCCAACGTACGGGTGTTAACATCCTGTACAGAAATGTACGAATGGCTGCATTCTGCCAGATGTTCCAGAACTGCGACCACTGGACCTTTGGGTCGATACAGACAACCCGGGTTTGCACTGGCTCGTTCACACCAAAGTGTGCCGCTACCGATTTGAGTGTGTACTGCCAGAATCGATTCTCATGTTTCGTGCCTCCCAGGCGGAAGCCCACTTCATACGCCAGGTCGTTGGTGCGCACAAGCACCAGGATCTGTGCGATGGTGTCCCCCTCTTCTTCATAGGCGCTAAAGGTGATCCAGCCGGCAAACATATGCCCCTCTGGGTTCATGAAGGTGAAAGATTCCTCGTCAGCGTAGATTACCAGTACTCCTGTAGAGAGTGGTAGGCCAACTGAAATGTCACCAGGGAGCAACATGTTAATAAGCGCTACCTCACCTGGGGCAATACCAGTGACTGGCTTATAGAA
This sequence comes from Ktedonobacter sp. 13_1_20CM_4_53_11, assembly GCA_001919995.1. The sequence continues at coordinate 5,760 of MNIY01000077.1, read as the reverse complement.
ACGATCCCACTTCGGCCAGAACGTCGGGAAATTCTCCTTCCATGTTCTGATGACCTCAACTGGTTTGACGGAAGTCCCACTCAGACGCACCTGAAAGGTTTTCTGCCACAACTGGCCGAAGCCTTGTAGCGGACTCATGGTCTGGCGTCCCTCGACATTCAGGTTGAGCGCACTTGTGGGCATTCTTCCCACTTTCATAGTCGAGACTGGCTGCGCCCAATAGGCCATATCGCGAGGTTGTTTGTCATCAGATGGGGTAGGGATGGAATTCATTGTGTTCTTCCTCCTGAAGAAGCTGGCAGATATGATACAATGCTTAACAGAGCAATTGTACCATATCTGCCTTACTATAGCCTGCGAAAAAGGCTGCTCCCACATCTCCTATTTGCTGGATGGCAATCAGAATAATAAATCCTGCCCAGAGGGTCAAAATGCCATAAATGATACTGGCTTGTTTGACATGTATCCACAATCCTCTCACTACTTCCCTTTGGCAGGACTTTTGATCAAGTCGTGCCCATTCACACGAATATAGACCACACTGCCCAGCGCAACCAGTCCCATCACCACAGAGAAGACCATCAATCCGTAGAAACCATTCAGATCCACGCACAACCCCCCAAGAGAGGCGCCTATCAATTGACCCACTCCCAGTACAACCGAGTACAAGCCCATCACAGCCCCTCGTTTGCCCGGTATCAGTTCCGAAATCGCCGCCAGGTGAGTCAGTGAAGCCGGAGTAAAGCCGCTCAACAGGAGCACTCCGAGTACCATCACGGGAATGAGCATCAGGAGCAGTGGTTGCGGACTGGCAGCTAAACGAGCCGGGTTCTCAGCCAGACCATTGATTAGTATCAAGCTGGCGATACTCAGGCTCAAACCACCCAACCCGATAAACATTACCGTTGTACGACGCAGGTGCGGCAAGACCAGCATCCATAACCCCATTCCTGCCAGGAACAGCAAGCCGAACCCACCGAGTAACAATGTTGCTACCTCTTTGCTGAAGCCACCGTAGAGCAACTGCCCCGGATGACGAATATCCGCTGCTGGCTCAGCATAGGTCAGCATAATGGTACTCAAGGTAATCCAGGCGCCTACCAGCGCATTGATTGACAGCCACGCCGGCAGAAAGGTAAAGATGCGTTTATGGCGCAGCATCGAAAGACTTTCAGTCAGTGAACGATGCGCTTCGACCTGCGTTGTGCGTTGTGCCTTCTCCTTCAAGAAACGGGCGATCAACACACCATTGATCACGTGCAGTGCAATCACCACGAAGAAGCCCCAGGTCCCTATCAGGCTGCTAACCTTCCCGGCAAAGGGAATCGCCAGGGCCAGCCCTCCCACAGTAGCGACTTCAAAAGCAGTCATCACCCGTGCTCGCAGCTTGTCCGAACCACTGGTAGCTCCGGTGAGGTAGCCCAGGCTCGCCGGTGCATTGAGCGCGGTAGCCGCCCCTTCGAGCAAGCGTCCAACCAGTACCATCAGCAGTAAAACCACCAATCGGGTATCAAATGGAGTAGCCTGCGGGTGGGGAAAGAACAGAGCCGCGCTAGCAAGGCAAAGGGCTGCAACGCTTCCCACGAGTGGTGCAGCAAACAGGAAAGGTTTGTGGCCCATGCGATCAGAGAGACTGCCCACAATTGGAGCCAACGCGAGTTCGCTGATATAAAATGCTTCAAGCACAAGGGCAACGATGGTCGCAGATGTGAAGTGCTCCCCCAGGTAGAAACCGAGTAGTACGAAACTGGTGCGGCTAGCAATGCGCAGCAATAGCGTAGAAAGAATAGCCGCGAGGATGGACCTACCGGCCGCCCGCGTACTTGTCCCCGAACGCTTCTGTCGCTGTTCGCTTACCTTACGCTCCTGGTCGTGAATCTGGCTAGATGTTGGATTGATTACTTCAGGTACGTCAGGATCGAGTATTAGTGTTTGGCTCATCTTTATATTCCTATTCAATGCATCCCATGCGCCTTATTGGTTTCTTTTACAGCATATATATCCTTGGTTACCCATCGAAGTGTTCGAGCACTTCTCGCTATACATACCCTCCCACCACAGCAATCTCAATCATAGTTTACTTCATGCAGCGTTACGAAATCGTTACCTGCCGTAATACGATCAACCTGTTCCCTGGTTTCTCCATCCTTTACCGACGAGAGGCGACCCACTCTAATGCCATGTGGCAGGCCGACCATACCCCGCTTGACATCTGGCTGCTGGATGAACAAGGTGAGGCTGCCCGACCTCGGTTAACGGCCACCGATCACACCGAAAGAGCGCGTTGCGCTCCACTCTTTCTGGCGTGATGAGCGATGAGAGGCTTACCCTAAACCCATGTGTTTTTGCTCAGTCATCAGCCGTGCCGCCATCGCTGCGATCCATGCCCAGGCAAACACGACCCCGATCCAGAAACCAATGACACTCCAGGCTTGGCCCGACCCCGTGGCGATGCCGACAAAGGCTGCGAAGAAGATCACGCCAGTCACCACTAAGTTGGTGATCTGAATCCATCCCAGGTCTCCGTTCGCCAGCAGCCTGAGGTTATGACGTGTGATGTCGAACCCGGGGCGAATGCAGCATGGCTAAGGCCCCCTACCCAATCTTCGGCAGGCAGGTACGCAGTGTCGCAAAGAAGGAGTATAGCACACAAAGAAAATCTGCAACATGCCGCTGCCTGCGCGGTGATGAGCAAGTCATTCGACAATGGCGTCATCTGTTGTTCTGAGCATAACCTGGTCGTAGTACAGTCCTGTGCCCAGGCGTTCAGAGCAGCGTTAGAACAACATGGGGCCGCTGTGCTTTCAGAACAAGAAACGGCCGCCTTCCTCAACGTCATTGTGGACCCTGTAAGCAATCGCTTCAAACCCCACGTGAACGGCCAGTTGGCTGCCGATTTAGCCGCACAAGCCGGCATCCCGCGGCCCTATCCCATAAAGCTCCTCGTCATTCCCACCGGAGAAGTACATCAAAATAACCCGCTGGCCCTCGAAAAACTCGCGCCGATCCTCAGCCTGTTTACGGTAGCAGATGAGCGCGCCGGCATACAGGTGTGCCAGGAGTTACTTGCCATTGACGGCCTGGGTCATACCGCCATTATTTACACTGACAACGCTCCTCTCATTGAATCTTTTACCGCCAGGATGCCAGCCAGCCGTATTCTCGTCAACGCCCCTGGCGCGCAAGCTGGTATTGGCATGACCAGCGGCTTGATACCCTCGCTCACCCTCGGATGTGGCACCTTTGGGGGCACGTCAACCACCGATAATGTGACCTACAGCCATCTGCTCAATGTACCTCGAAGTAATACTTGGCCAAATCGGGGCTCCATATAATGACCGCACCCACGCTTGAAGCGCCTTCTGACCTTGATCGTCAGCTTTTGTCTCCATTTGAGCAAGACACATAACCTGTCCGCGAGTGCTCTTGCCCTTCACAAGACGCTCTGCGTGAAATTTCCTCATGGCATTGGGAACTGGTAGGTCAGTATATACGTCATTTGGCCGAGATATGGGCCGTCTGGCGTGCCAAAAAGCAGGAGGATAGTGCGGGCACAGAAGAAACCCTCTCCCCAAATGGCTGTCCCAGGAAGCAATCCCTGTCATACCCCTCATGGGCGTGTTCGTTTTCGGTTGCTCGTCTGGTCGCTTTTGATTTGCAGCTTCAGCTTTTGGAGCTCGTAGTCCGCCGCGCTGGGAGGGAAGTAATAGCGGTAGAGTTGACGGAGCATCGTGATCGGCGGCACGGTGAGCGTTGCGAGTCCGAGTGCGCGCGCATCCTGGGTGGCGAAGTAGACACTCAGCCGTATGATGCTGGACAAGGGTGGTCAGTCCTCGTGACGGAAAAACAAGGTCTCATGCCAGCCATCTCTCTGCACATCTGGACGAAGAAGGTTCTTTCTGCTAGACTGGCTGTGTGGGATGAAGCAGACAAAGATCAGAAAGCGAAGTTTGCATATGGGTGTCATTCGCGTCAGGGCGAGGATTCGAGCTCCTCTCCCGCAGGTGTGGGAGTTTCTCATCAAGCCAGAACATATGCATCTGTGGGGACCATTCACCCGGCCTGTGATTGGCATCGACCGGCCATTTGAAGCAGGGGATCGTGTGACTCTAGATCGGAAAGACTTCTTTGACTTCTTTTGGCACCATAGCCAGGTGCTGCTCGTTGAAAAGGTGGTTCCCTACCACTCACTGCACTTGCGCGACCTTTCTCCGGGAGCTGTCAGAATGAACGTCACCGTGATCGTGAGCGTCGAAGAAACCGCGGATCGAGAGGCTACCTGGATTGAGGAGGCGATCTTCTATTCCTTGGGCAAGAGCAGGGTGATGCAATGGCTTGATCGCTCTTTGGTCAATCCCGTTCTGCAATTGATAGCCAGGTACCCAACGCACAAGGCGTTTCGCCGCTTGCGGGCGAGCGTGGAGCAACCTCACACGCCAGTCTCATCCTGAGAGCTGACGGTCCTTGTTTTCCGTCACGAGGACTGACCACCCTTGTCCAGCATCATACGGCTTGGTGTCGCGAAGTAGACGCCAGCAGCCAGAGCCAGGGCAATGAATAACCACGCGGCAGCCAGGATGAGGAGAAACCACTGCTTGTTGTTATCGATCATTTATCATTCCTCCAAGAGCCAAGAGGGGCAGAAGCCCTAGCGCTTATTTTCAATGGGTTCTGTGGCCAAATGGTAAATGCCCTGGAATGTGAGCAGGTTTGGCCCTCAAACATGAGCACTTGCCAAGAGTCTTGAGCACTGGTACAAGCTTTCCTGGACAAATCGCCCCACATCTCGCTTCATCCATAGATATGCTGTCAATTGGTCGCTTGTGAGATGCTCGACTCCAGTGCCTTTTGACTCCAGAAAAGGCTCATGGATCTCTTTTCGTTTTTCCTGTCTGATGTGGTTTCCAGCTTCGCTCATGAGAAGCTGGAGCCCATGCCCGTCGAGGATGACTGGGGAGCGTGAAGAAAAGCAGAGGGATGAGCCATCACCGCTTTCGTCTCTGTGGTAAGACAGCGGGATCACTCAAGGAAACAGTTTCTTCGTTCACCCCAAATGTGCTATGCTAGAGGCGGAGAAGAGCAGAGGTTGTACGGGTTCCTTTGGCAGTGTCCCCGTACAACCCCAGACAGGCGTTCACCCACGTAGCGGGCACACCCGCTAGAGATCAGTATAGCAGATGGGCCCTGGGGAAGTCAGCGTCCATGAGCCGACAGATCACTTCACATCGCTTCATAGTGTGTCGCTGCGCCGGGTCACGCGGAAGGGAGGGCGCTCGTGAAGAGCTACTCGTACCGTGAGCGAGACTATGCCTTCGGGCAGCTGGTGCTGACGCTGCGCACCACCCTCGGGCTGACGCAGGCGGGGCTGGCCGAGCCCCTCGGGGTCTCCCGGCGCGCCGTGGCGGAGTGGGAGGGGGGCCTCAGCTACCCCAAAGCCGAACGCCTCAAAGCGTTCATCGCGCTGTGCGTGCAGCAGCACGCCTTTGCCGCCGGGCGCGAGGAAGAGGAGATCCGCGCGCTCTGGAAGGCGGCGCGCCAGAAGGTGCTGCTGGATGAGGACTGGCTGCGCGGCCTGCTCGCTCCTGCTGCGCCCGTCCGGCTTTCCCCACCGGCCGGGACGCCTGCTGCCCACGCGGGAGCGGAGGCCGTGGCCTTCCCGCGCGTCGACTGGGTGGAAGCCCTCGACGTGAGCCATTTCGCGGGCCGCGAGGTGGAAGTGGCCGAGCTCTCCCAGTGGATCGTGCAGGAGCGCTGCCGCCT
>MNIY01000105.1 GCA_001919995.1 Ktedonobacter sp. 13_1_20CM_4_53_11 | reverse complement strand
TTTGTGCGATTCTGCCTGCGTCTGCACAGGTGCACGGTCGTCTCCAATAGGCATTTCGTGTCCTGCAGCGATCACCGATCAATCGGGATAGGACCTGATAAATCGGCCCTCTCTCACATTTTTCGTGCGAATGATGTATCTCTCCGATTCGACACATGATTGAGTTGGAAGCAATGAGTCAAGAGCCGCTTTCTGTCATGCCGAGACGGGTGAAATGTCATGGAAAGGAGCCTGTTCGTGTTCACTTCCCTCAAATTGAGGGTCGAACGTCACCCATTGCGTTCCCCGGCCTTTCTGCGCTTATGGTTGGGGCTAAGTATTTCCTATCTGGGAGATCAATTTACGACGATTGCTTTACTCTGGTTCGTCTTGCAGCTCACCGGGTCCGGGGTAGCTCTCAGTCTCGTGCTTCTGTGTTTTCAACTCCCCGCCATGCTGACAGGACCGTTGCTTGGAACAGTGTTGGATCGCTGGCAGCCTCGTGTGGTGATGGGAATAGATAACTGCACGCGTGCCCTGCTGATCGGGGCCATTCCCGTTCTCTCATGGGTGGGAGTCTTGCAGTTGTGGCAGATCTATACACTGGTTTTGCTGGCAGGAGCGCTCTCTCCTGCCACGGGAGCAGGCGTTCGCGTCATTTTGCCACATCTCGTTCCAGAGGGTGCTCTTGAACGAGCCAATGCCCTTGCTTCAACGAGTTTGCAATTCGCGTCGCTGCTTGGTCCCGCACTCGCCGGAATACTGGTCGCCGAGGTGGGAGGAGCTTTCGCCCTGTTGATCGACGCGATGAGTTTCCTCCTCATGGGGTTCCTCGTCTTTTCGCTGCCTCCCATCGCTCGTCATACGTTCAACGAAGCGTCGGAAGTTCAGCAAACATGGTTGAGTGGCTTTGATCTGCTCGTCCGCACCAAGGAGATCCGTCTGCTCACGAGCTTATCAGTGCTCTTCTTTTTCTCGTATGGTCCTCTGGAAGCAGCCCTGCCTCTCTACAGCGACAAGATCCTGCATGCTGGAGTCCAGGGATACGGCTTGCTCTGGACGGGCTTTGGGGTAGGAGCACTGATCGGCGCGTTGTTCACCAGTTTCGTTGCTGCCCGGTTCCGGCCAGGGTTGAGCCAACCGCTGATCGCTCTCCTGTGGGGAGGCTTCCTTTGCCCGCTGATGATCTTCCATTCGTTGCCCCTGGCGCTCCTGTGTCTCGCTCTGGGAGCGTGCTCCTGGGCTCCGTATGTGCCGATAGAAGCCTCACTGTTGCAGCGACTCATTCCGCCGACCATGCGAGGACAGGTCTTCGGTGCGCGTCTTGCGCTGACGACTGCGGCGGCACCACTCGGAACATTGATGGGCGGGCTCCTTCTCCAATACCTCTCATCTGCACTGGTGATTGGTCTTTCTGGCATCGCATGTATTCTGGCGAGGGGAGGAGGATTGCTCTCTCCAACGATGCGCGGCCTGGACGGGAAGACGAAAAGCGTGACCAGATGAGCACAAGAGCGGAGCGCTCAGCGATCTCGCGAGGAAGAGGCGATATCCCGGCACTGGAGAAGGCACACAAACCCCATACGGAGACGTTGGTCTCGTCTGGGTGAGATCTGGCAAGGATTCCTTCCTAGAACAGCCATTTTGAGCTGTTAGAGACGTAAATACTCTTCCTGCTCGTTTCGCTACTTCCTAGCTGTGTTCTATGGTATTGGCCGCACCTTTGCGGTCAGCGTGCATGGATGTGCAGAAGCAGCATGTTGGGATTTACAGTTGAGCTGAGATAGGGGTCAGCACATCCAAACTTGAAAAGTGTACGTTAAGCAAAACAAGGGGCTCACTGCTGCCCTTGTGAGCCTTCATAAGGGGATTGGGAGGATAAGATCCTCGAAATGTTTGAGTGCGAAGGGCCAATTGGCTTGTAGAGCCAATTTACCAGCTTAGCGTACAAAAAGCAGGGGTGGATATGCTGACCCCTTGCTCGTCTATTCGCTCAGTTGCGCTCGATGATGGGCAAAATCAGATGCGAGGGGTGCGCGGCATCATGGTAGATCCGGTTGACGGCTTGCACGAGGTCCTTCTCGGTTTGTCGCTCGATGACTCCGCCTGTGTTGGTATTGCGATCAAAACGCGGGAAGTTGGAACTGGAGACCTCCAGGCGGATGCGGTGTCCCGCTTTGAACAGGTTGGAGGTGGCCCAAAGATCCAGGCGCAGTTCGTAGATCTGTCCCGGTTCTAGCAGCTTCGCCTCGGTGAACGATTCGCGATAGCGGGCGCGCAGAATTCCATCGGTGAGGATCTCGGCGCGGCCATCGGGGTACACATTGACCAGTTTGCCAGTGAAGTCGGTATCGCGGGCCGAGGATGAGATATACAAGACCAGGGCAATGGGGCCGGTCACCTCAACCGGTTTCTCCAGCACCGGGGTGCTATAGCAGAGCACATCCTCCCGCGCTTCCACCGCGCGCTGATCGCGCGGTCCTTCCACAGGAGCTAGATCGATCAGGATCGCGCCACCAACGGTCGGCACGGGGTGGCGTGGATCATAGAGATAGACATCCTCTGGCTCCTCTGCTGGGGCATCGGGGGAAAGCGTGCCATTCCCGGTCGCGCTATTGGCATGCCCACCACTGTGCAGGTAATAGGGGCGGTACTGCGTATCCGGCAGCGGCCAATCGTCTTCGTCGCGCCACTGATCCAGGCCCATCACAAAGATCTTCACCGGCTTGTCCTGCTCCACACCATTCTCCTCTCCCTTGAGCCAGTGATCGTGCCAGCGCAATTGCATCCCTTCGAGATCAATGGCCGCGCTGCTTGCCGCCAGACCATACGACCGCTCCGAGAACATGCCCATGTCGTTGGTGTGTGACCAGGGACCGATGACTAGGCGCTGGTGGGCGCGTGCCACAACGCTGCCCCCACGCTGTTTCATGCCGACGTAATTGGCCAGCGTCCCGCCCAGGAACAGATCATACCAGCCACCCATGTTGAGGGTAGGAACCGTTAACTGCTCGTAATACTCGCTATGCGCGATGCGCTTCCAGTAGTCATCATAGGTGGGATGGTTCAGCCAATCGAGATACCAGGGAGCGAACTCGCGCAGCAAGGGCTGATCGACGAGGGGCAGATGCGCCATCAGCGCCGAGGGATCACGCATCGCCTGCATGATGGCTCCCATCTGTTCCCTACTTGCTTGTCCCTGGCGCATGCGTCGTTGCACTTCTTCGGGAACCATCGAGAGCGCCCAGAAAAGGACCCCAAGCTCGAACACCCCTCCCTCGTGACGCATAGGGGTCTGGTAATAGTTCGAGGTAGTTACCTGGGGAGCGATGGCCCGCAGAGCCTCGGGATGCTCCTTGGCCAGCAGCCACTGAGTAAACCCAAGATAGGAGCCACCGATCATCCCGACCTTGCCATTCGCCCAGGGCTGCTCGACGATCCAGTGGATGGTATCCACGCCATCGTTGGCATCGTCGAACTGTGGATAGAACTCGCCCTCGGAGGCAAACCGTCCCCGGCAATCCTGAAGCACCACCACATATCCCTGCTGAGCGGCTCGGAACGCCGTGCTCACAAACGCCGCGAGCCTGCCCGGCAGGTCTTTGTTATAGGGCAGGCGCATGAGGAGCACCGGATGCTGTCCTTCCTCAACTGGTCGATAGACATCAGCGGCCAAGTGCACGCCGTCGCGCATCGCGACCATCACGTTTTTTTCAATCACAATGTTCATCGTTGTCCTCCTGTTCTCAAAGAAGCAGATCCAACCTTCTACGTGAAATTTTCTGAGAAAATATGAATTGCTCTCTTTTTACGAAATGTATGCTCTTCATCTATCCATTGGATGTTCCTTCGCAGAGCTTGACGCTTCTGCGGGTTGGTGAAAAGCGCGAGAGATGCGCATCTCCCTGATCGCGCAGTGCGGATTGCAAGACCGAGGCTGCTGCCACCAGATTGAAGCCATGGAACGCGCCAGGAGAGACATGCAACTCGGTGGGCACACCTGCCCGCGACGCGCCGACGGGCATACTCCAGATCTTCCTCCAGAAACAGATGCGGCATTTCGCCACGGTCGCGGGTGAGCAGCGCCAACCCAGCGGAGAGTCCCCCTCCCGCGCTCGCGCCACCAATGGCGATGCGGGCGGGATCGACTCCCAATTCCCCAGCGTGGGTAGACAACCAGCGTAACGCCGCATAACCATCCTCGATCTGCCCTGGATGAGGGGTTTCGGGTGCCAGGCGGTAGTCCACCGAGACCGCGACGCATCCAACAGCTGAGACGATCTGCGAGACCGCGAGGTCGTCCTGCGAGGCTTCGCCCATCACAGAGCCGCCGCCGTGAATCCAGAGCAAGGCCGAGAGCGGTGCTTGGGCGGCGATTGGCAGGTAGACCAGCACCGGCACCTCAGGCGCACCTTCTGGACCGGGGACGAAGCGCTCACTGACGGAAATGTCAGGGAATGTGGACAGATTCGCACCCATCTGGGATCACATTTCCTTCATCAAGGTGCGCATCTGTCTCACAGTTTCATCAGTCAGTTCCAGGCCGGGAAAGCTATCGAGCATGGCAACAAGCTCGCGATCAACAAGATGTCTCGATGTCATCGTCTACTCCTTAGATTGAGGATGGAGCCGATGTCCTCCTCCACACGCATAGAGGGAGGAGCTGCGCAGGTCACCAGCAATGCGCGGCAAAGCCCTGGCCCCAATGGTTTGATCCCTCGCCTCCAACAAGAGCGCCAAAGTCAGGCATTCAACAGCCAGGAGGGTACTCCACGGACGAGTCGTTACGCTCTTTCTCCATAGTCTTGCTGTTCTTTTTCTGGTATAATTATGCGGAGATATCTCCGCATAAGAAAATCATAGCGGAGAACTCTCCGTTTGTCAAGGGGAAAAGCCATGAAAAATGAAGGATCAGGAGGAAGGAGAACGGGTATGTCTGATATGTTGCATGAGGCAAAGGCCGTGCAGCGGCGCGAGCGCAGTGACGCCGCCCAGAACCGCCAGCGTCTGCTCACTCTGGCTCGACAGCTCTTTGCCGAGCAGGGCGTGGAGGCCACGAGTATGAATGAAATTGCCCAGGTCGCAAGACTCGGTCCTGGCACCCTGTACCGGCACTTTGCCCATAAGGGGGAACTCTGCGAGGCGTTGCTGATGGAAGATAACGCGGCATTTTGGGAGCGGATCGATACCGCTCTCGCACACAGTGGAGAGCCAGCCCTGAACCAGCTTGGCTGGCTGATTGACGAACTCCTTCACCTGATCGAGTCACACGTCCCATTGCTCGCGGCTATCCAGCGGCCGCAAGGCAGTTCCGTGTACTATCAAGGTCCTTTTTATGGCACCCTCCACGCGCACCTCAGCTCCCTGCTGGCGAGAGCGGTGGAACAGGGGGAGGCAGTGGATCTCAATATCGCCTTCACCGCTGATGCCATCTATGCGGCCATCACTCCGCCGCTGTTTCTGTTCCAACGCACAGGCCGCCAGTTCAGTCTTGAGCAGATCTCTGCTGGCATGCGCCGTCTATTCGTCGATGGGCTCCGCGTGCATGCAGAAGAGCATTGAACGCCGATGAGGTTCTGCGCGAGATTCTGGTGGGTCAAGGGAGGCTAGCAACTGCTTTCACGTTTTGACCAAATGGTGAGAAAGGATCGTGAATGATGACGATACGTGTGTGTGTCGCAGGGGCGACAGGCTGGACCGGGAGCGCAGTGACACGGGCCATGATTACATCAAGCGAATTCCAACTGACCGGTGCCATTGCGCGTCGGCAAGCTGGTAGGGATATCGGAGAGGTACTGGGCCAGGAGAAAGCTCATGTGAGCATTGTAGCCTCTCTGGAAGAGGCACTGGCAGTGCCAACTGATGTTCTCATTGACTTCACCGGGCCTGAGGTGGTGAAAGGCCATATTCTAGCAGCACTGGACAAGGGCGTCCGCGTGGTCGTGGGAACATCCGGGCTGACGGCAAGCGATTACGTGGAGATTGAACAACGAGCACAAGAACGCCAGCTCGGCGTCATTGCCGCAGGCAACTTCTCCATCACGGCAGCGCTGGCCAAACATTTTGCTTTGATTGCGGCTCGCTATCTGCCTTCCTGGGAAATCATTGATTATGCGAGTGCGGCCAAAATGGATGCTCCCAGCGGGACCACCCGCGAACTGGCTGAAGAACTGGCAACGGTCTCCCAGAACCACCTGGAAGTTGCTCTTGAGCAGACCCATAGTCCAAAAGAGGCACGAGGAGCCACTATTGACGGAACACAAGTGCATTCTATCCGCCTGCCAAGCTATGTGATTGCCTTTGAAACGATTTTTGGCTTACCCAATGAGCGTCTGATTATTCGCCACTATGCCGGCTCTGGTGCCGAGCCCTATGTGAGTGGCACCTTGCTTGCAGCCCGCAAAGTGATGGAGGTGAGTGGACTGGTACGCGGATTAGATCGGCTCCTGTTTCATTGAGCACATGAGGGCAAAAAATCAGGCTGCTCAACAGGCATGAGACGGTAGGCCAGAAGCGGTGCTTCTGTTGCTCTTGAGCCTGATGCTTGCGTGCGAGCCGATGCCAAGCATCAGGTGGATTATCACTGCACTCCTTTTGGGCTGCTGTTCCCTGAGGTTGCGCAACGAGATGCAGAGAAGCACATTGCAACCGAATGAGACAGTGAGAAAGAAAAGACATCACAAGTCAGCCACACGGTTCAGCTCAAGCTCAGCTCTGTTGGTGATTGCCGCGTCAACGGACGATATCCCGTGGTATCAGCAACAACTGACACCACGCACCAAACCTGGACTTGACTTCCCGACGGTTCCGGACAGAGTGGCTTTTATCTCTTCTCAACAATGCGTCTTGTCAAAGGGACCGATAAGACCAGCGAGGTGGTTGGCTGACCATACTGCGAAAGCTGATCAATCAGGATCTCAAGCTGTTTCACTGAGGAGACACAGGCTTTCATTATGAATGCCTCACTCCCAGTGAGACGATAACATTCCAGGATCTCAGGCAAGGCAGCCAGGATCTGGGCGATGCGAGCACTATTTTGTCCGGGAGTACTCATACGAATAAATGCCAGAATGGACAAGCCCACTTTCTCCAGATTGATTTGGGCGTGATAGCCAAGAAGGATCTCTGCCTCTTCCATTCTGTGAATCCGTTCGGCGACGGAAGAAGGAGCGAGTCCGACACGTTGTCCCAGTTCTTTGAAGGAGAGACGAGCGTTTTCCTGAAGGAGATAAAGCAGTTGCCAGCCAACATCATCCAGCAGTTTCTCAGTATTTTCGGTCATTGTCCCTGTTTCCCTTTCTTTTTTTGGTTCAGATCCCAAAACACCGATGCTTTTTTCTTCATTTTACGCTCTTGTGCCTCTATCCTTCCAGGAAGGATTATCAAGCTTACCAATCAGAAAGGAAATGAGCATTGGCTTCTCTTCGTTCCCTGGTAAGAGGAGGAAGCAAGAAGTGATGCCGACACAGCTATGAGTACACAGAATTCCCGATTTCCTGATGTGTTAATTATTGGAGGTGGAGTCATTGGCTGTAGCATTGCCTATCACTTGACCAAGCGCGGTTGTCGCAATGTGGTCGTCGTCGAGCGCAATACAATTGGTAGTGGCTCGACCGCCAAAGCGGCTGGCGGGTTTCGGCAGCAGTTTTCCTATGAGACCAACGTACGGCTGGCAATGTATTCGATCAATTTCTTTGAGCATTTTCATGAACGATTAGAACTTCCTCCTGATGCAGAAGGGGTCGATTTTCATCAGATTGGCTATCTTTTTCTGCTCTCGACGCCAGAAGCCTTCACGACCTTTGAACGCAGTGCCGCTCTCCAGCAGCGCCTGGGACTGCCGGTTGAGGTGCTGACACCAGAACAAGTAGGAAGCCGCTGGCCGTGGCTCTCGGTGCATGATCTAGTGGGAGCCACCTACTGTCCGACGGATGGCTATGGCAGGCCTCATAACGTGATGCAAGCGTTCGCGACACAGGCACAGCGTCTTGGTGCGTCCTTCGTTGAAGGAGCCGAAGTCTCTGCGATCACGCGAAAGGCGGCGCGGATTATGACGGTTGAGACCAATCAAGGGAGCTTCTCGCCAGGGAGCGTCATCATCTGTGCTGGCCCATGGAGCGGTGAGCTTGGTCGTCTGGCAGGCGTCGAGATACCCGTCCAACCCTTGCGCCGGATGTGTTTTGTCACAGATCCTTTTGATGCGATCCCACAGGATGCCCCCATGACGATTGAAATGCCGAACACCTTCCACTTTCGACCGGAAGGAGCAGGCTTCATGCTTGGGACGAGTGACCAGGACGAGCCATACGGCTTCCATACGACGATGAGATGGGAATGGCTGGAGAGAGTGATGGAAGATGCTGCCAAGCGGATTCCTGTTTTAGAGCAGGCAAAGATTCATCATGGGTGGGCAGGATTGTACGAAACATCGCCTGACCACAATGCGATCCTGGGGCCTATCCCTGGAGTGGAGAACCTGCTCGTCGCAACAGGCTTTAGCGGTCACGGTGTGATGCAAAGCCCGGCCACAGGAATGATTATGAGTGAGTTCATTCTGGATGGGAAAGCCCATACCTTAGATG
>MNIY01000087.1 GCA_001919995.1 Ktedonobacter sp. 13_1_20CM_4_53_11 | reverse complement strand
CCTATCCCTCGAACAACTTCTATGATAAACTATGTATACATTATTATAGCAATGTAAGGCAGAGCTTGGGAGTAAGGTTTATGACAGAGCAACTGGACACAACAGGCCAAAAAGCCATAGAATACCTGGGACTGAAACACGCGGCCCGCGAACGAGCCCTACCCAGGTCTCGTACCGCCATCCGCTTTTGTGCCAACAGCATTCGCGCTACCCATCGACAAGAATTCCAGCATGCCGGAGAACTCCTTGCCCAGGCCGCAGTCCTACTCGCGGAAATGGCCGAAGACCTGCGCGACCACCAGGATATCTTCTATGCAGGCTTTGTTCAAGATGCCCAGAAAGAACTTGCCGAAGCAGCCGCATTCCTTGCCCTGGCGCAAAATCTCCCTCTTCCTGAAGCCCAGACTCTCTCTATTAGCTGGGCTCCCTACCTCAATGGGTTAGGTGAAACGGTGGGGGAATTAAGACGCTATGTACTTGATCAACTGCGTCGTGGTAATATTGACCAGTGTGAGGTGTTCTTGCGCCATATGGATGATATTTACGCGCTCCTCACCCTGGTGGATTTCCCCGATGCCATCACTTTAGGATTGCGACGCACAACTGATACCGCGCGCAGCATCCTGGAGAAGACTCGCGGTGATCTCACCATGGCTGTTTCCCAGGCACAGCTGCAACAAAGGATGCAGGCCCTACAGCAAGAACTACAAAATTACAAATAAATGTAAGGACAGGGCTAGCCCCTGCCCAGTAAGCATAGAACCATTTACTTTCTTTAGGAAGGGTGCAAGCACATGCAAAGCAAAGACTCGACCTCAGAGGAAAAAGATAATACTATGACCGCTTCCCCAACCAGGGAGAAGGTATCCCCATCTCCAAAAATAGTATCCTCAAACCCAGATGAAGATACCATAGCCTTCTCTCCGCTCAAAGGAAAGGCGCCAGCCAACTCAAGAATAGTAACAGCTGCATCAGTGCAGGCGGAAGATGTGCCGACAATACCATTAGGATCGCTGCAGACCATCAGTGCCCTTGAGCCTGAAGTTGCCGTACGTTCAGTCGCCACCACCCGCTCGGTGCAACTCCCCCCTCCACTGGTAGCACCGCCAATCGAGTATCACCGGACGCCCATTGAATGGCTACAGGTGTGGTGGGATGGCATTCGTCCCCCCTATCTATTGCTCCCCTTGATGCCCGCTCTGCTAGGCAGCATCCTTGCCTGGACGCATACTATAACACCGAATACTCCTTTTGGTCACTTTCGCCTTTTGCATTTCCTTGCTACGCTCTGTGTGGTAGTAGCCCTGCAGATAGGCGCGAATCTCGTCAATGATTATTATGACTACATCAGGAACGTGGATATCAGCAACCCACTTGGACCCGGCGGCCTTATTCAGCAAGGATTGATTAAACCCAGTAACGTCCTGGGCCTGGGCTTAATCATGCTGGCCATTGGTGCCATAATAGGCATTGTCCTGGCCTTCACCGGTGGGCTGCTCGCCCTTCTTTTTGGTATCTTCGGGCTATTCTGCGCCTTCTTCTACAGCGCCACCGCTCGTTCGCTCTCCTCAATCGCCCTTGGTGAACTCGCCGCTTTCTGTATCTATGGCCCACTGATCACCTTAGGCGCCTACCTGGTCCAGGCGGGCGGTCATACCACAAACTCATCCTTTCTCAGCGTACTTCTCTACAGCATCCCGCTCGGTTTGTTGGCGACAGCGTCTATACACGTAAACAACATGCGCGACATTGAAAGTGACCTCCAGGCTGAGAAACGAACACTGGCTGGCATACTCGGCTTCCGCTTGAGCCGGGCGCTCTATCTCCTCCTGCTCCTGGGAGCATACGCCATCATCACCGCCCTCGGTCTCCCACATGGCGCTCCCCACCTGGTACTGATCACCTGGTGGACCCTCCCCACCTTGCTCGTGGCGATCACAGGAGTATTTCGCACTGATATGCCTTCCAGCCTCCACGTCTCCATGCAGGTGGCGCTCAAACTCTCAACCTACTTCGCGCTCTTACTCATCATTGCCCTTATCGTCAGCGCCTTGATCCCTGTCCTCCCCCACATCCCCACCCATCTCCTCCCATTCTAAGGAGGTGGGTGGGGATGTGGGGGAGGAAATGAATTAAAATCTTGGGCCAACAAGGAAATAGCTCGAGCTCCCGCTACAAGAGTTCGTGCTGGTCCTGCAGAAAAATCCTTTCAGGTAGCTTCCTTGTTGAATGTTCCCATAGTAGTAGAGCGGTTGCTGGCCGGCAGGCTGCTGCACTGTAAAAGAGAAATTGCCTTGAGTATCGACAATTCCCTTGAGCGAATAAGCTCCCTGGGAAGGAGATCTGAACGTAAACTTTCCGTTCAAGATACCACTTCCATTGCTTTGTTCTATTAATACTGAGATGCCTGATGTCTGTTGTGTTGTTGCATCGTTCATTGACCCGTTATATGTGCCAGCAATATAGAGCCCGTTCGGTGGCTTTGCGGTCGGGGTGATTCGAGCAGTCGGAGTGTGCTTTGGCGTTTGCGCAAGAGCAGTCGCCGTTTGTGATTGAAGCAGGGCATTCACGTTGGACTGGCGGCTGTTATATAAATAAACAGTGCCAGCAAGCAAGAGCAGTACGATGAGTCCTGAGATGATAGCGGCAGTCATGGGGAGAGATGTACGCCGTTTTTGTGGCAGAGGTGGCTGCTGTAGTATCTCTGGCGCTTGCAGGTTGGGATTAGAAGAGGCTACCGTTGGGAGATCATGACCTGGCGCAGGCTCAAATGGCTTCTGTACGCCGCTTTCCGGTGTGAGAAGCGTCGGCTCGGCACTGACAGTCTCTGATGACTGCTGTGCTTCTTCGGCAAGTGTAATGGCAACGGTTAAGATGAGTTCACCCACCGGAGAGGTTGACTCGCCAGGGCCCTGCAAACGGATGATCTGGCCATCGTAGGCTCCTGCGGGTACTGTCACGCTGACATGCTGGCCTCCGGGGAATCCATGACCTTCTCAAATTCACTTGCGAAGGCGGTAATAGAAGGAAAACGATCTTCGGGTTTCTTCGCCAATGCACGTAAGATCACGGAATCAATAGCTTCAGTCAGATGTGCATTGTAATTGCTAGGCGGGGATGGCTGGACGGTGAAGTGTTGGTACATCAATTGTTCCATCCCACCCAAAAAGGGAGGGCGGCCCGCTAGTATTTCGTATACCATCACTGCCAGTGCGTACTGGTCGGTGGCGGGAACAGTCATGCTACTCCACTGTTCAGGCGCCATGGAGGTGGGAGTACCACGAATGGTGCGGCTGGAACTTGTCGCCGTGGTACTGCTGCGGGCAATGCCGAAGTCAGCCAGTAGCAGAGTTGGGCGGTTTGGGTTCTTGCGATTGCTGCGTAATAGAAAGTTAGAAGGTTTGACGTCCAGGTGAATAACTTGATGGTCGTGTGCATACTGGAGGGCATCTGCGGCCTGCTCAACCAGTTGCGCGATGTCTTGTGGTGGAAGCGTAGCGCTAACACTCTGGCGCAGCCAGCCCGCTAGTGAACCCTCCGTGCAAAATGGCATGACCATGTAGCTCATCGTTGTGTCATCGTGCGTTTCCTCGCCAAAGTCGTAGAGGGGCAAGATGTTGGGATGATCGAGGGCAGCGATGGCTCTCGCTTCACGCTGGAAGAGGCGTGCTGCATCTTTGGCTGCTTCGCTGCCGGGATAAGGGGCACTTTCAGAGCGAATGACTTTGATCGCCACTTGCCGGTTAACACGTGTGTCATTCATAAGGTAAACTTCGCCCATGCCACCGCTGCCGAGCAAGCGCAAAAAGCGGTACCGACCGTTTTGGAGTTCTTCTAACGCCATCTCTTACCTCAATTCTCAAGAGTTAAGGAACAGGATTTCACAATTCGTGGTAGTAGCAACTCAACAACAGTAACACTGCTAAGCAGTATAGCACGAGAAATTGAGAATGCAAGAGCTAAATGCTCAAGTGCCATGCCCAAAAACTTGACATCCTCACTCATACCCGTTAGACTATAGCTAACAAAACCGCATCAAAGACGAAGAGCAGGAAGAGTAAGCACTCCATACTCCGCAAGAGAAGGAAGATCAAAAGGCTGCAAATCTTCCCCGGAGCGGCAGTGCCCAAGGTCGCCTGGGAGTCTGGAACTAATCACGACACATCCATCGATGTGAATGTGCAATTTCCACGGCAGTGCCCGTTAGCGCACACACTGAGGATCAATGATTTGATTGATCGAAACAAGGTGGCACCACGAGCTAACACCCTTTCTCGTCCTTGGCGGGGAAGGGTTATTATATTACCGGAATACCGTATCGTACCGGAGGACTACAACATGATCGAAGACAACAATATAGGGGCCGCACGCAGTGCCCAATTCATTGCGCCCAACTCGCCCAGGCAAGCATCTCTATCTCTGCCAAAAGCCTACGAGCCTCAGGCCGTTGAAGGCAAATGGTATCGCTTCTGGGAAGAAGGTGGCTACTTCAAGCCACAACCCGGTGCGACCGGTGCACCTTTTGTTATCAGTATGCCGCCACCCAATGTCACGGGCGCGCTTCACCTTGGTCACGCCATCACCGCCACCATTGAAGATATCCTCATTCGCTACCATCGCATGAAGGGCGATGACACCCTGTGGGTGCCGGGAGAAGATCACGCCGGTATCGCCACGCAGAACGTCGTCGAGCGGCTGCTGAATCAGGAGGGCATAGATCGCCATCAAATCGGCCGCGAAGCCTTCCTGGAGCGTGTCTGGCAGTGGGTGAACCAGTATAAGAGCCGCATTCAGGATCAGCATCGCCGCCTGGGAGCCTCCTGCGATTGGTCACGAGAACGCTTCACCCTTGATGAGGGGCTATCAAAGGCCGTCCGTGAGGTCTTCGTGCGCCTCTACGAAGAGGGACTCATTTACCGCGGTGAGCGCATCATCAACTGGTGTCCTCGTTGCATGAGCGCCCTTTCTGACCTGGAGGTCAATCACGTCGATACTCCAGGAACCTTGACCTATGTGTGCTACCCATTGAAGCCGCTGGCCGAGGGCGAGCCAACCGAATACATCAACGTTGCTACCACTCGCCCAGAGACCATCCTGGGTGATACCGCTGTGGCCGTCAATCCTAAAGACCCCCGTTACCAGGATATGATAGGGCGCATGGCGATCCTCCCCGTCATTGGACGTGAGCTTCCCATCATAGCGGACGAGGCCGTTGATGCTGCCTTTGGCACAGGCGCGGTGAAAGTCACGCCGGCCCATGATCCGGTCGACTTTGAAATCGGCCTGCGCCACAACCTGCCTCGCGTCCAGGTTATTGGCTTTGATGCGAAGATGACCCCCGAAGCGGGTCCCTATGCTGGCCAGGATCGCTATGAAGCCCGCAAAAACCTGGTGGCTGACCTGGCGGGGCTCGGCCTGATCCTCAAGGAGGAGGATTACACTGTGCCTCTGGGACACTGCCAGCGCTGTGACACCGTGGGTGAGCCGCTCATTTCCAAGCAGTGGTTCGTCAAGATGATGCCACTCGCCACTCCCGCTATCGGAGCCGTCAAGTACGATCTGCTGAAGATCGTGCCGGGACGCTTCAACAAAGTCTACCTGGACTGGCTCGAGAACATCCACGACTGGTGTATCTCGCGTCAACTCTGGTGGGGGCATCGTATCCCCGTCTGGTACTGCGACAACTGCGGCCAGATGACCGTCAGCCGCGAGGATATCTCTGCCTGTCCCCATTGTGACAGTACCGCTATTCATCAAGACGAGGATGTGCTCGATACCTGGTTCAGTTCATGGCTCTGGCCGTTCAGCACCCTTGGTTGGCCCGAAGTCACTGCCGACCTGCTGCATTACTATCCCACCTCCGTTATGGAGACGGGCTACGACATCATCTTCTTCTGGGTTGCGCGTATGGTCATGGCAGGCATTCACTTCCTTGGCGCGGTTCCTTTCCACACCATCTACCTGCATGGATTGGTGCGCGACGCCAGAGGTGAGAAGATGAGCAAGTCCAAGAACAACGTCGTAGACCCGCTCGAGGTCATGGATAAGTACGGCACCGATGCCCTGCGCTTCACGCTGGCAACCAGCAGTACTCCCGGCAACGACATGAAACTGGTGGAAGACCGCATCGTCGGCAACCGTAACTTCGCCAACAAGATCTGGAATGCTTCGCGCTTCGTGCTCATGTCTACTGCCGATATTCCTGGTGGTGTCCCTTCTGTCTATCAGGTGCAGCCTTCTACCCTCGCAGACCGCTGGATTCTCAGTCGCCTGGCGCGTTTGACGAACAACGTCACCCTCCTGATCGAAGATTTCCAGCTTGGTGAAGCTGGTCGCCAGGTCAACGAGTTCTTCTGGTCAGCTTATTGTGACTGGTATGTCGAGATCGCCAAGGTGCAGATGCAGGGCGATGATGAGGCGCGTCGCGCAACGGCTGGTATCTTGCGGGCCGTGCTCGACCAGAGCCTGCGCCTCCTGCATCCCTTCATGCCCTTTGTTACTGAAGAGGTCTGGCAGTATCTCTATCGTAGCAGCGAACCGGATCAGGGGCAATGGCCCGCCTCCGCTCTGATTATCGCGCCCTGGCCCATAGCGAATCTCCAGGCAATCGATGAGGAGGCGGAACGGCAGTTTAGTCTTGTGCAGGAGATCATCACGCGTATCCGCGATGCTCGTAACCAGGTCAACGTCGAACCGGGCCGCCGCGTGCCGGTGATTATGGCTGCTGGCGATCAAACCTCTATGCTCGAGACGCAGGCTCCCCTGATCGAGTTCCTGGCGCGCACAGAGAAGCCCCAGCTTCATGAACAGCTTGCCCAGAAACCGGCGCAGTCTATGAGCCAGCTGGCCGATTCCGTGGAAATTTACCTCCCTCTGGCAGGCATGCTCGACATCGGCAAAGAGCTGGAGCGCCTCGACAAAGAGATAGCCCAGGCGCGGCAAGAGATAACCCGCCTCCAAAGCAAACTCTCTAACGAAGCCTTCGTCACCAAAGCCAAACCAGAGGTCGTCGAGAAAGAGCGGGAGAAACTGGCCGCCCAGGAGGATCGTGTTACAAAGCTCATAACAAGAAGGGCTGAGCTGGCAGGATAAATAAGGTGGCTGATATATGACTAAAACAAGCTGGGTTGAGATTTGTGTGAGCGACTTAGAGCAATCCATCACATGGTTTGAGCATGTGCTGGGCTTTCGTGTCGTCGCTCGCGATGCAGATGAATATGTTGAATTGTCTCGCGGGGAGACCTCTATTCAACTGGCGACAGAAAGCGCACCATACTGGGCGCCTGAGCGCGAGCGCCTTCTGCCGCCTGGACAGCGCGGCAGCGGCGTTGAGATTGTCCTCCTCGTAGAGAACATAGATACCGTCTATCACCAGGCTCAACAGGCTCGGGCTGACATCGCGCGTGAACTGGCCGACTACCCCTGGCACATGCGGCAGTTCTGGGTGCGCCATCCCGATGGCTACCTCATCCGCCCTGCTCAGAAGATCCTCTCCGTGAACCCGGCGACCTATCGTCGCCAGGTCGCCGAGGCTTTTCAACGCGATACGCCGCGCATCACCCAGGAACTGCTCGCAGTGAAAAAGACCGCCGATAGCCTTGCGCAGCAAGGAGACTTTCTTGGCGCGGCAACGATCTATGAAACCCTGGTGACAGAGATATTCGAGCAATCCCACCTCTACGATGATGAGGAAGAAAGGTACGACGACTACTACGAAGAAGAGGGATACTATCCAGAAGAGGAGGGATTAGACAAGCTTGTTGGAGAGTGTATTGAGGCGCTGGGCAATTGTTTGGCTGACAAACGGGCTGATCGGGTAGCGCGTGAGAAGATCATCGAGGTGCTTTTTGAGATCTACCAGCACGACTTGCATACCTACAGCAGCCTCGGTCTCGACTTCTATTCCAGCGCATCGGACAAGCTTGTGAGATATACAACACCGCTGGAACGGCGCACCATAGCTGAGTGGATTCGCGATGTACTAACCGACGAAGAGGAAGAGATCCCAGCCTCGCGGCGCCAGGCCTATGGCAAGTTCTTGCTGGACCTGGAGAAAGATACCCTCGACGATGAAGCCTACTTGCGCATCTGCCGCGAGACCGGTCGTACCTCTGACCTGGTTGATCGGCTATTGACGCTTGGGCGCATTGACGAAGCTGCCAGAGAAACGCAACGTGTTGACGATCTTGCATTCCTTGGACTGGTCAATCTCTTCATCCAGCATGGACAGGATGCCGTGGCCGAGCGCATGGTGAGAGCACGCATCAAAGAGAAACCGGCCCTCCACCTCCTGGAATGGCTCCAGAAATACTATCGGGACAGGGGCAACCACGTCGCCGAATTGGAGATAGCCGAAACTCTATTCCGCACACAGCCCTATCTCAGGCGCTACCAGGAGCTGCGCGATCTCGCCAGGCAGCTTGGTCGCTGGGAGACTCTTCGACCGGAGTTGCTCGCTTTCCTGGAGCAAACCAGCAACACCACGCTCTTAATCCAGGTTGCACTGGATGAAGGTGACATCGATCACGCCTTGCAACTGCTGAAGGGGTCAGCGAAGAAGGACGTCTACGGCTACACCTACCCTGAAGGCTATAGTTATTACTGGTACGGCAATATCGCCCTTGAGGTCGCCAGGGCCGCCGAAGAGACGCGACCGCGTGAGGCAATCGAGCTGTATCGACAATATGCAGAACGACTGATCGCGCTGCGAGACCGCAAGAACTGGCGAACGCTGGATTGTGAAAGAAGTTCCCTTAACTTCATACTCCTACTCTATCGTTGAAAGAGCCAAATGTGATATGGTGTATCACTCAGCAAAAACAACCCTGATGCCCGAGGCAGGCATCAGGGTTGTTTTTGCTGAGTGATGATAAAAGCCTTTTATACAGCCATCTCTTCTTGCTCGATTTGTGAAAACTGTTCGTTATACAATCTTGCATACAAGCCATTCTGTTCCAGCAACTCGTGGTGCGTACCACGTTCCACAATCTCGCCATGATCAACCACCAGGATCACATCCGCTGCCAGGATAGTCGAGAGACGGTGAGCGATGGCCAGTGTGGTGCGATTCTTCATCAACGGCTCCAATGCCGCCTGGATCAAGCGCTCAGAATGCGTATCCAGCGCGCTGGTGGCCTCGTCCAGGATAAGAACACGCGGATTCTTGAGAATCACGCGGGCAATAGCTATACGCTGCTTTTCGCCGCCCGAGAGTTTATAGCCTCGTTCACCGACCAGGGTATCATAACCATCATCAAGCTCCATGATGCGATCATGGATAGCCGCTGCCTTCGCCGCCGCGATCATTTCCTCTTCAGTTGCATCCAGGCGTGCATACAGTAGATTCTCTCTTATCGACGCGTGGAACAGATACGTCTCCTGTGTGACTACCCCGATTGACTCACCCAGCGATTCCAGGGCAATATCCTTGACATTGTGCCCATCGATCTCAACCGCGCCGCTGTCCACATCGTAGAGTCGTGGCACAAGGTACGTGATGGTCGTCTTACCCGCGCCGCTGGGCCCGACAAGGGCAGCCAGTTGACCAGGCTTGATCTCGAATGAGATATGGTTGAGCGTTGTGCGTGAAACTGCTACCTCAGCAGGGATCTCGGCTGAGACGGCCACTGGCTCCGGTGAAACCGGGCGCTTTGCCTGGCCATCACCCTCATTCCCAATCAAACCATTGAGCACACTGGACTCGTCGCGCTTATACGTAAAGGTGACATCATTAAATGTCACATCTCCCTCGACATCATTCGTTGATAGCTCGAGCGCACCAGGTCTATTCCGAATCTCGATCGGGAGATCAAGATACTCGAAGATGCGGTCAAACAGCGCCAGCGCGCCCTGGATCTCAATCTGGACATTCAGTAACTGGCCTATGGGGAAGAATATCCTGCTTTGTAGGGTAGTGAAAGCCACGATAGTACCCAGCGAGACGCCAGGCACATGATTGATGATTTGCCAACCAGCTACGAGGTAGATAATGGCAGGCATAATTGAAAAGAACGTACCAATAAGCATGAAGAACCAGCGTCCTATCATTTGCTGGCGTACTTGCAGATCAGACAGTTTCTGATTCTCTGTATTGAACCGCCCCTCCGCGTATTTCTGACGGCCAAAAGTCTTTATCAAAAGAATACCGCTCACTGAAAGCGTCTCCTGCATCATAGCCGTCAGTGATGCCATACTTTGCTGTGTTTCCTTGCTCGTTGCCCGCCTGACGTTTCCTACCTTGTAAGTGATCCAAAGAAAGACAGGAAGGAGCCCTAACGAGATGAGCGTCAGCACGGGACTAAGGATGAACATAGCTATGACAGTGCTGACAACCGTCGATATGTTGGAGACGACGCTCGTAGCCGTTTCCGTGACGACGCCTTGCACTCCCCCTACATCGTTTGAGAGCCGTGACTGGATCTCACCTGTACGTGTCGAGGTGAAGAAGCGCAGCGACATACTCTGCAAGTGGCGATAGAGTTTATTGCGAAAGTCGCGCATTACACGCTGGCCAATAACATTATTGAGATAGGTCTGTCCCACACCAATAATGCCAGTGACAACCGGTGTCACAATCATTATAATCACTAAAATGATTAACAGGTTTAAGTTCCCCTTGCCGATCGCGTCATCAAAGACATAGCGGATCAGAAGCGGGTTAATTAAGCCCAGTACGGTCGTAAGGATGATGGCAATAAGCACCAATACAACCTGAAATTTATATGGGCTAAAAGACTGGGCAACACGTCGCAATGTTCGTGTATCGGTCTTCCGCCCTCGCTTTTTTTGTTCTTCTGCATACGCGGCCATACCGCCGCCCATTCCATGAAATCCCATCTATAGTACTCCTAATATTTGAATTGATATCTTAAAAGGTTAATGACTTACTTACTAATTATTAGTATATATGATGATCGCGCTACATACACTGGCCATGCGTACTGTTATACACCTGTAAATTTTGACAGGCAGAGACGGGAAATCAATCCTGCCAGTAAAGCTCCGCGCAACGGGATGCTCTCCACGCGCAAATGTTCGCGGTTGAGATCGTGCATCCCACCCCCGATTGGGCCTAAACTATCAAGTACCGGTATACCCGCCCGCGCGTACGCGTCAGCTTTGTACGAGTATCAGGAATACTACACCCCGTAGCAACCTGCTCTAATGCTTTTGCTGCTTTGCTGAGGCCCTGCTCATTATATGCCCTTACAGAGATGTGACAGCGGGCGACGTCAGGTACGATATTGAGAGGTTCGCTGCTGCTCAAACGCGTCACATTGAATGTAACACCAGGATAGAGCATGTTCAAGTTATGAATGGCGATCATTTTATGTGCCAGTTCAATCACCGCCGAGCGACCTTTGTGCGGCTC
>MNIY01000125.1 GCA_001919995.1 Ktedonobacter sp. 13_1_20CM_4_53_11 | reverse complement strand
AACCCGGACATATACCTGACATTTTGTACCCTCGGTTTACTTAACCATAATAATAACCATTACAGATTTCTAGCAATGTCAGCCTTTTGCGACGGACAAGAATAAACTCCTTAGCCGTAAGGCTTGTCTTACAAGAAATAAACGTAGAAACAATTTTAAAGAGCAAAAAAAGACAGAAATTATCTAAGCGATAATAAGAATATCTCTGCCTTATCTTAGCAATTACCTCAGCAGCTTATAAGTAAGGTATTATAGCAATCAGATGTCTAAAAAGCAAATTATAAAGAGTAAGTCCTACTACTATAGTACGTTCTTCCATTCCTAAGGTGGCATGAATAACGCCACCATGTGACCTGTGACCTACTTCACTTGCCCTCATCGAACAGGTTTGTTATACTGCTCACGACACTGATAAAAGTTCTTTTAAGCGAGGTTTTTTATGGCAACTGAAGAAATACCGGAAGGCAATAGCAGCGTTGGTACAGCTCCATCGGGCTTTGGCAGGGCGCGCCTGGCCCTGGCCATTTCTGCCGGAAAATTAGCAGGCGCGTCAGGGCGCTTTTTCC
The DNA here is from genome assembly GCA_001919995.1 of Ktedonobacter sp. 13_1_20CM_4_53_11. Next base: position 13,657 of record MNIY01000125.1, on the reverse strand, counting down.
GTATCGGCGGCGGCACAAGTTTACCAGGCATGATCGCGCGACGCATCGACCCCAATGTGCTGAAATCGGTCGTCGGGGCGAGCAGGGCCAGGAAAATTGTGATTACGGGCAGCAACGGCAAAACTACCACCGCTCGCATGACTGCCACTATCGCTGACTTTACCGGCCAGCGCGTTTCACATAATCGCACTGGCTCCAACATGCTGCAAGGAGTCACTTCTGTTGCCGTAAATTTTGCCGATATGTTCGGACGATTAGACAGCGATGTACTGCTCTTCGAGATCGATGAAGGAACCATCCCCCTGGCGGTCCCAGAGATTCAGCCTGACGTCGTCCTGATTACCAACATTTTCCGCGACCAGCTGGACCGCTACGGTGAACTCTACTCCGTCGCCCAGGCTCTCAATAAGATGCTGGAGGGCCTCCCTGAAACATCTACCATTCTTCTCAACGGGAATGATCCCCAGGTGGCCAACTTCGGGCAGAACGCAAAGGCGAAACGCCTCTTCTTCGGGTTAGAGACCACCGAGATCGGAACGCCTGTACCCGAGCAATCAGCGGATATCATTCGTTGTATTCACTGCCAGGAAGACCTGCACTATGAAGTGGCCTATATGTCTCACCTGGGACTCTATCGCTGCCCCAATTGCGGTTATACCCTTCCCACGCTTGATTTCGCGGCCACTTCGGTACAGCTTTCGCCCGACGGTGAAGGACCTTCACATGTAAAAGTACGCACTCCAGAGGGCGAGATTGAGCTGGATATTCCCCTGCCCGGCGTGCACAACGTGTACAACGCGGTCGCGGCGCTTGGCGCCACGATGGCCGCGGGGTTCGATATGTCAAAAGCGCCAGCTGCTATCGCCAGCATACGCCCCGCTTTTGGACGTCTCGAGAAAATACAGGCAGGGGATCAGACCATTTACCTGGCCTTTGTCAAAAACCCTACGTCGTTCAATTTGATGCTGCGCCTGATTGCCCAGCATTCCGCCGAGAAACACGCGCTGATCGTGGCCAGCAACACCGTCGTGGACGGCGAGGACTTCGCCTGGCTGTGGGACGTAGACATTGAAAATATCGCACCGGATATACGCGATGTCGTGTGTAGTGGCGGCAAAGCAGAAGAAATTGCCATGCGCCTGAAGTACGCTGAAATCCCAACTGACAAGATAAGTGTCATTCACGAACGTGAAGCTGCCCTGGATGCCGCGCTGAAGAACGCGGGACCCGGCGGCACTCTCTATATCATGGCGAGCTACACCCCCACGCACGAGCTGCGCCGCATCATGCAGAAGCGTGGCTGGGTGAAACATTTTTGGGAAGAATAGGAAACACGTATGAGTAATGAAGTCAAAGACACCGGTATGGTACTCAAGATTGGCCACCTCTATCCCACGTTGATGAGCGTGGCGGCGGATCGCGGTAACCTCTTTTCTATCGAGAGGCGCTGCAAGTGGCGCGGCATCGCGACCGAGGTCGAGCAAATTTTTGTCAAACAAACTCCCGATTTTACCAAATACGATCTCATTCTTTTCCACGGTGGCGCCGACCGCGAGATGGAGCTCGCTTCACGCGATATCCAGGCGAAAGCTCCTTCGCTGCAAGAGGCGGCAGAAGCGAACATTGTGTTCTTAAGCGTTTGCGCGGGCTACCAGCTGTTAGGCCATTATTATAAGCCGTTCCAGGGACCTGAGCTCAAGGGCGTCGGGCTGCTGGATATGCATACTGAGGGCGGCGGCACGCGCTTTATGACCCACATGGCGCTGGAGTGCGACTTTCAGGAATCGGGCAGGATGATTCTGGTGGGCTATGAAAATCACAGCGGGCGCACCTACCTCGGCGATAATGCAAAGCCGCTCGGAAAAGTGCTGGCAGGCTGGGGCAACAATGGCAAAGATAATTACGAAGGCGCGGTCTACAAAAACGTCTTCGGTACCTACCTGCACGGCCCGGTCTTACCGAAGAATCCCTGGTTCACCGACCTGCTGATTCAGCGCGCGCTCGAACGCCGCTATGGACATGTTGAACTCGCCCCGCTCGACGATGCAGTGGAAAACGCCGCCCATGATGCAGCGCTGAAGCTGGCTCAAGACTTCAAGGGCACGGTATCGGCAATTGACGCTACTCCCTGGCGGCGTTAGTTTTAATGTATTGTGTTGAGGGATTGGTGACACCAGAAATCCCTCAATACGCCACAGACAACTGTATAGATTCCTCTCAAAAAGATATAGCTAAGGAACCTTTTTATGCATTTAAAACACGCATTAAAATTATATCTACTGCTCTGCCTCTTACTATTCTCGCTGGTGGCCTGCAACCTGGTTCCAACGACTTCCACCAGTGGCACTCCTGGGAATACCAGTACAGCTACAACTACTCAGCCGTCTGATCAGGGCACGCCACAGCTGAATACGTGGTACAGAGGCGCTCCAGGTGTTGAAGTACGCTACGAAGACTGGAAAAGCCCGGGCAATAATGAAGATACCGTCACCATCGTTCGCTTTGACTTACGTCATATCTCTTTGAGCGTCGCCTATCAACCCGCGCAGCCACTATCGATGAGTGAGTGGATGCGGAAGGAACACGCGACCACCATCATCAACGGGGGATACTTCGATAATCAAAACAATGCCACGGCCCTGGTTATCTCCAACGGGCAAAGTTTTGGCACATCATATAATGGCTTTGGCGGTATGCTCTCAGTTGACAACCAGGGCCACATCGATCTTCGTTCGCTGAGCGAACGCCCCTACGATCCCAACAATGAGCAGTTGCAACAGGCGACACAATCATCGCCCATGCTGATCCTACACGGCAAGACTACGCAGTTTAATACCGGGAGCCAGCAGGTGGCAATCGATTCAATCACCGACCTGCCATTAGTGATCGTCGTCAAGACAAAATAACCTTCATATGCACGTCAATACAAGAAAGAGGCCAGGAATACGCTCCTGGCCTCTTTCTTGTATTGACGTGTTTACGACCCTATCATTCCTTGAAGAATCTCTTCCTGGATCGCTTTAACGGCATCATCTAATGGCACAATGCGGCTCTCCTTCTGGGTACGCAGCTTGAGCTCGATACCGCCGTTCTTGAGAGAACGCTGGCTGACCACGGCACGTAGCGGCAGGCCCAGCAAATCGGCATCGTTGAACTTCACGCCCGCGGTCTCAGCGCGATCATCGAAGAGCACCTCGACCCCGGCAGCTGACAGGTCCGCGTAGAGTTGCTCCGCCGTCGCACCTGTCTCGCCCTTATCCAGGTCGAGTCCAATCAAGGCCACGTGATAGGGAGCGATGCTAAAGGGCCAGATGATGCCCTTTTCGTCGTGACTCTGCTCCACCATCGCGGCCATGATACGTCCAACACCCATTCCGTAGCAGCCCATCAGGATGGGATGAGCCACCCCCTCGGCATCGAGGAACGTGGCGCCGAAAGAATCGCTGTAACGTGTTCCCAGCTTGAAGATGTGCCCGACTTCGGTCCCGCGCACGGCGTGCAGCGTACCACCACAGCGCACGCAGGTTGCACCATCAAATGCTGAGGCGATATCTTCCCATATATCCACGCGAAAATCCCGCGGATAATTCACATTCTTGATGTGATAGTCGGCGCGGTTTGCACCGGCAACGAAGTTATTGCCCATCTGCACAGAGGGGTCCGCGACAATGAGTACCTCGGGACCTTTGTTCAACGGCGAGGTGTAGCCAGCAATAATGCCGGCCTCGGCCAGTTCTTCCGGGGTAGCCAGGTGCAGATTGGCGGCATTGAAGCCATGGTGGTAGAGCGTATTCGCCAGCTTGACCTCGTTGACGTCCAGGTCTCCTCGCACAATGGCCAGTATGACCCTACTGGCAGCAACGTAGCAGACCGATTTGAGCGTCTTCGCCTCGGGGATGCCCAGGAAGGCCGCGAGGTCGCTAATGGACATGCAGTTGGGTGTATAGACCTCCTCTAATGCGCCCTCTGGCTCTTTGGCCAGCTCGGAGCGCACAAATTCGGCCTTCTCACGGTTTGCCGCGTAATCGCAGCGGTCACAGATCATGGCGTCATCTTCACCGGCCTCGGTAATCGCGATAAACTCCTGCGATTCTTTGCCGCCAATAGCGCCACTATCGGCGTGAATGACGATGAAGTTCATACCGCAGCGGGTATAGACGGCGCGATATGCCTCAGCCATTTTGCGATAACTGACATCCATGCCTTCGTAGTCTGCATCGAAGCTGTACAGGTCCTTCATGATGAACTCGCGCACGCGTAACAGCCCCCCACGAGGACGTGGCTCGTCGCGCAGCTTCGTCTGAATCTGGTAAATCATTTGTGGCAGATCGCGGTAGCTGCGCACGAACTCCTCCACCAACAACGTCACTACCTCTTCGTGAGTTGGCCCGAGCACCATGTCACGCCCCTTGCGATCTTTCAACTTGAAGAGCACATCGCCCATCGCTTCGGAACGGCTTGGTCCACCACCTACAGGTTCTTTATCCCACAAGTCTTTCGGCTGCAGCACAGGCATGGTCACTTCCTGTCCGCCTGCGCGATCCATCTCTTCACGAATGATCTGTGATATCTTCCGAATGACACGGTTCCCAAGCGGCAACATGCTATAGATACCCGAGGTCAACTGCCGTATATAGCCGCCACGCACTAATAGCTCCTGGTTGCCACCCTCTGTGTCGCGCGGTACCTCACGTAGTGTGGTTGTGAGTAGTTGCGATAATCGCATGATTCCTCCTACTATACGGTCAAGGCGAGCGATATACTCGCCTTGCCGCCATTACATTCGATCATTCTCTATTCCTTGGTTCTTTAGTATCTCAGTAAGCGCGAGCGAAAATGGCTTCGCAGGTGGCAGGCTTACCAGTATAGAAGCATGTTCCCTTAACGCCCCCCTCTGGTTGATCAAAGGGGATAACCCTGAGTGTAGCTTTCGTCTCTGCCTTGATAGCCAGTTCTGCTGCGCTGTCTTCGGCCCATTTAACCCGTACAAAGCCGCGCTTTTCTGCGATAATCTGTTTGAACTCTTCGTAACTGTCAGTATGACGGGTGTTTTGATCCTGAAATGCTTTTGCTCGCTGAAAAAGCGCCTCTTGAACCTCTGCTAGCAACGCAGGGAGACGGGATTCCAATGCTTCTACAGGTACCGATTCACGGCCGCGGTTATCGCGACGTACCAGCATGACGCTGTTGTTCTTCACATCGCGCGGCCCGATTTCCATGCGCACCGGCACTCCTCTCAATTCCCATTCATTAAACTTCCAACCCGGCGTGTTTTCGCTCAAATCAATCTGGACACGCACTTTGCCCTTCAGCATTTTTTCTACGCGTTCCACCAGTACGCTCACCGCCGCTTTTTCTGTATGAGACGAGTGCTCGCACCCCAACTCGTTGTAGCACAGTATTTACGCTGCCCATCAGCATCCAGGTATTGTATATCAAAACTTTTGGCAAAGTTTGTGCCAAGATTATGGCTCGTGCCCGCTTGCAAAGCTTTACCATCGCCCATCAGCGCCTCAATGGCGTACGTGCGCAACGCTCCCGCGAACTTTTCATTCTCGCTCTTGCGCCCCATAATCACTGGCATAGCCGCGTCTTCCTCGGCAAATGCCTTGTACCCCTCGAGCATCATGAGCGTACGTTCTTCGGCTTCTTCAATCGTGCGGTGCGCTGTATGCCCCTCCTGCCATAGAAATTCGGTCGTACGCAAGAACAGGGTCGTACGCTTCTCCCAGCGCATCACATTATTCCACTGGTTTAACAGGATTGGCAGGTCACGATAGCTCTTCACCCACCTGGCAAAGCTATGGCTAATAATAGTCTCGCTGGAAGGGCGAATAGCAAGTGGCTCTTCGAGTTCCTCATTGCCTCCACGGGTCACCCAGGCCAGTTCTGGAGCGAATCCTTCGATATGCTCTGCTTCTTTCTCGATAAAACTACGTGGAATGAGCAGAGGGAAGTAGGCATTGAGTACTCCGGTTTCCTTGAAGCGGGCATCCATGAGCTGCTGAATATTTTCCCAGATGGCGTAGCCATAAGGCCGAATGATCATGCAGCCGCGCACAGGAGCATAGTCAGCCAATTCTGCCTTACGTACTACCTGGTTATACCATTGCGAAAAATTATCGTCCTGGTCGATGATATCTTCGACATACCTATCTTCATCAGCCATATCTCCTCCTACGGAGCTAGATACTTGTAGAATGCCGGCAGCAAGATGCCACCGGTGCTACAAGCCAAAACAAGCAACAAAAAAACTCGCCCTTCGCAAAGGACGAGATCGTTGCCCGTGGTGCCACCTTTTTTGAATCATGCTTTACAGCGCGATTCCACTCACGCGGCCATCTTTTGAATGATAACCGCTCCTCCTGGTAACGGTGAGGCTTTCCGGTCAGCTTGTCCACTGACGCTCACAGGTGGGTTTGACGCGGTGTCCGTCTACCGGCTTGCACTCTCCCGGTTCGCTGCCAGACTACGCCATCGTCTACTGGTCCTGATCAGAGCGTTACTAATATCCTTAATAGAATGTGCCAAGAATACACTAAAGCCTGAACGCTGTCAAGCCCTTTTTTTGGGGTATCTTATGTCAATGCCTGACTTTAGCTGCCCCTCGGCTGCGCCAGCGGCAGCGTAAACCAGAACGTCGAGCCAACACCTTCCTTACTTTCGACCCCCACCTGTCCTCCATGCTGCTCGATGATGGTCCGGCAAATATGCAATCCCAGCCCCAGTCCCACCCCTGAACCACTCTTCATCTCTACCCCCTCCGCACGATAGAAGCGATCCCAGATACGCTCCTGTTCTCCGGGAGGGAGACCAGGTCCCTCGTCCCGGACGGAAACGCGCACCACCGATCCTTCTAGCTCAATGTGAACCTCTACGGGATGAGTCTCCTCCGAATATTTCAGCGCGTTGGAAAGGTAGTTGTTCACCACCTGTCCCACGCGGTCTATATCTGCCTGCACGGGCAACTCCATCGTTGGGCTTTCAAAGAGAATAGTACGGGTGGCGCTGGTATCACGCTGGTCTTCAACGACCTCACGCACAATTCCTGTGAGATCACAGGGTTCAACCTGTAACTCCAGGCGACCCGCGTGAATGCGTGAGATATCGATGAGATCGTTGACCAGCCGATTTTGTACCGTGGCCTGTCGTTCTGCACGATCAAGCAATCCCTGGATAGTAGTAATGGTGCCTGCAACCTCTTCCTTCGTAATCTCATCCTGCTTAAGCATGCGATTGAGCTGCCGCTTCGCTAATTGAAGGTTTCCTTTGATCGCTGTGAGCGGCGTTCTCAATTCATGGCTGGCAATCCCCAGAAATTCGTCCATCTGCCGCGTCGTCTCACTCAAGACCTGCACCTTAGCATCTCTGAGCCGGCGTTCAGTAATATCCCGGTTAATCTCCAGAATGGCCTTGGGGCGCCCTTGCTCATCGCGTACAAGAACCTGGCGGCTCTCCACAATCACCTGTCTCCCATCACGGCAAGTATGGGTGAGTTCACCTTCCCAGTGCCCCTCGTGCACAAGGACGTTATCAACAGCCTCACGCGATTGGGGAAAACGAGTGTCCAGCAGCGTGTGAGTGACCTGGCCAAGAATCTCGTGAGCTGCCCAGCCATAGAGCGTTTCTGATCCCTTGTTCCAGGAAACAATGCGACTCGCCGGATTACGCACGATAATGGCGTCATGAGCCAGCTCAATTAAATTCGCCTGCAAACGGATGGTCTGATCTAGCTGCTGGAGTTCCTGTTCAGCCAGCTTCCGCTGCTCATCGGACCCGTCTGAAGACAGGATGGCCAGGGGTGTTGCCGATAAACTAGCGGGGTTCATCTGAGGAAGGTCTTGAGGGTTATGCTCCATCAAGGTTGCCTCTCTTCGTCACATGTTTTGTATCAGGTGCCTGTCCATTGACATCACGGATGATTCTCTGCATCAGCGCAAACCTGCCTTAAATGTTTTTCCAAGTCTATCATGATTGGTCTCTCTCTGCAAGAGTATTGCCGCGGAAAAACGCCTTTTCCTCTGAAAGAAAAGACGCACTACTCCCTCTCACCGGGTATTCGCTTTGAGTTTATAGACGCTTCGGTATACGCAGTATTCGGCAATTGCGGGCAAGACTGCTGCGCACGCTCCCGGCTCCTCGTACAATGGCCGATCTACGAAGAGTTTGTTGAACGGTTCGTTAAGCGAACGGCCGCTTTGCAGGTAGATCAGCCGCTTGACGAGCGGACCGAAGTCGGACCCCTTATCTCGGCTGGTCAGCGTCAACGCTCTCTTGACTATGTCACGCTCGGTCAGGAGGAGGGAGCGCAGCTGGTCGCCGGGGGCACCCCTGGCGACAACGACGGCTATTTCCTCCAGCCAGCTATATTCACGCATGTGAATAACAAGATGCGCATCGCACAGGAAGAGATATTCGGCCCTGTTGTCTGCGTTATCCCATTCGCAAGCGAGGAAGAAGCGATCCGGCAGGCCAATGACGTGTCGTATGGCCTTTCAGGATCAGTGTGGACGCGTGATTTTGGCCGGGCTATTCGCGTCACAAAGGGTATACGCGCGGGTGTGCTTTCCGTCAACTCTAATCACAGCGTGCATACGGAAGCCCCCTTTGGAGGCTATAAGAAAAGCGGCTTCGGTCGCGAGATGGGCATGCACGCCGTCCAGCTCTACACCGAGGTGAAAAGTGTGTTCTTTTCACAAGAATAGATGTGAAAAACAGGAAATGGAACAGGGAGCGTTGACCGCAGGCCAACGCTCCCTGTTCCATTTCCTGTTTTTCATCCTAACTATTCTACGACCCACTCACAGCCACATCGTCCACAAAGAATTCGGAGGTAACTAAAAAACTGCTTGCCGTCTTACCATTAAAGAGCAGTGTCACCGTCTGCCGGGCATGGCTAGACAGCTTGCTCGTCACGTCGAAACTCACATGCTGCCAGCTGTTCGTGGCATTAGTATTGCAGGAATGCTGCAATGTCCCGATGGCTCTTCCACTACTATCCAGCAGCGTTACCGTAAGGGCATCTCTACACAAATGCGATGTGCGCGTTGTGTAGCCATACCACCAGTAACTCACTGTGATAGTGCTTGCATTGGCCGGCACAGTAAAGTTTTGCGCGATACTATCGTCGCAGCTGCCATAGCCACAGAGATCCGCGCTGTACTGCCCGCTATGGGGATTCGTAGTGTTTACGATTTCGTAGCCACTGCCGGACGTCTCCTGCCACGGGTCAATCCCCTGCTCGAAGTCGCCATTCTGGATCAGTGAACCAGAGGGAGGCGGCTGCGGAACCGGGGTGTTGATTGGATTGGCCGTGGGAGTCGGTGCGGGCGTGCTGGTCGCGGTTGGGCTCGCCACAGGCGTAGCCGTTGGCGAGGGAGTCGGCACAGGTGTCCCCGTCGGGCTGGCCGTGGGGGATGGGGTAGGCCCGCTCCCTCCGGCGATATCGCGCGCTATATTGTAAACGTCGGGCGACCCGAGACCGCTGGCGAGGTCATAATTTGCGGTCGCAGGATAGTAGAGGTTATTGCCGCTGCTTACATCATGGAAAGGGGAAAACTGTTGCTGCGCGCTTGCCAGGCTATACAACACCGGATTGGCAAAACCCACACGCGATTTGCCCTGTTTTTGCAGGTACTCATTGATGCTTGCCGTGCTGCCAGCCCAGAAGGGCGCAGCTGCACTTGTCCCTCCGACGACAATCCAGCCAGCCGAAGGACACCCGGCGGCAGAGACGGTACAATACACCGAGTAACCAGTGGCCGGGTCGGCATCCGCCGAGACATCCGGTACCTCGCGGTTGCCATTGCTGTACTGATTCTGCACTCCAGGACCCGTCTGCCAGCTGGGTTCCTTGAAGGTGTTACTGAGACCGCCGCCGCCGCCAGCTCCCTGGGGGCTGCGCTGCGTATCCGAGGGGTTGCTCCACACGGACTCACTGCCATAGGCGCCATTATTGACCTGGAGGTTGGTGCCGCCGACGCCGGTAATGTAGGGATCACCCGCTGGCGAATCGACTGCCAGGTTGGTATCATTACAGTCATAGGCGCCAGAGTCGCCAGAGGCGGCAAACATGGCGATGCCCTGCGCGGCTCCTTGCTTAAAAATGGTATCCAGCGTTTGCAGTTCCGCGGCGCCCGAAGCCGTCTCACATTCACCCCAGCTGATGGTGGTAACCTGCGCTTTATTGTCTGTGACGATCTTGTTGTAGGTGTCGTTCACGCCCTGAGTCGTGTTTGGCCCTTCGTAAACGATCTGAGTTGCTTTGGGTGCCATTGCCGCTACAACTTCGATATCCAGTTCGACCTCGATAGCTCCCTGCCCGGCGGAGCCATTAAAGCCATCCACCAGCACATTGCTGATACTCGGGCTGCCGAGGTTGTAGGTCTGCAAGTACTGAGTTATATCACTGCTCTGATAGCCATCCAGCTCAAATACGGCCACCGTCTGGTTATTGCCCAGAACCCCTGCCTGCTGGAGTGGACCCGAGTCATAGGCTGCCACCAGGTCGGCGGGCTTGAATCCGGACTGAGCGTTCGGTTGAGCATGCGACGAGCGTTTACCTAAGCCTGGTTTTCCGCCCTCTGGATTCAGGCGATGCAAAAGCGGGTGCAGTTTCACACTGTTGTCAAGGCCCCCAATCGAGGCGATAAGCGATGAAAACGAGGATGGAATAGTCGGCGCACCAGCGTTGGCATAAAAGGTGTGCGACCCCAGTTGATAATTATTAATGGTGACTTGAAAGGTTGTCTCAGCCTGAGCAATAGTGGCATTGGCATCGATCAATAGCCCATTTGGTGCAATGCCGGTCACAGTCAGCCCTTGCTGACGTAAATAGGCAGCGACCCGTTGCTGCTGTTCTGGAGTGGGGCCGAATTCATCGGCGAATTCCTGAGGTGTCAGAAAATGATGATACATCAAGGAGCGAGGATCATACAGGTTGCGCAGCAAGTTCTCCAATTCTTGCTGATTGCGGGGATGTAGCCCGATCGACAGGTTCAATTGCTGGTCACCATTGGCGGCTCCGAGCAATTGTGCATGTTTGATAAGTGGAACGGTCTGTCCATCGATGGGGATACGTTGATCTTGCCTGGCTTGAGCAATTAAGCGGATACTCAAGAAACTGACGCCAACCACAACCAGGACGACAACAGCTACGCCAAGCCTGTTCAGAAATTTACGCTGCATGTAGCTCTCCAAATCAAATAAACGCAATACGACACAATGGTATACAAAGATAAACGGCAGCCTGGTAGACCTTGGGGGATTTATCGTAGACCATAGAGTACTTTGCAATTATAAGGATTGTTTCATATAATGAAGAAAAGGCTGTGGGATGCAGGGAACGAGGTGCCCACAGAAAACCTCTTCCTCGCTTGAGGGGATGAGGGAACAATTTGGAAGGACCAAAAAGCGCATGGCAAAGATCGCGTTCGAAGAGATCACCAAGCAATACGAAGGAACGGCCAAACCTGCAGTTGACGCAGTCACATTTGAACTACAGGAAGGTACCACCTGTATGCTGGTGGGAACCTCGGGTTCCGGCAAAACGACCTTGCTGCGCATGGTCAACCGTTTGATCGAACCGACCTCCGGCGCAATCCTTATCGACGGCAAAAACGTGCTCGAAGAAAACCCTATTTTGTTACGCCGCCGCATCGGCTACGTCATTCAGCAAGTCGGTCTCTTTCCACACATGAACATCGCTGAGAACGTGCGCATCACCGCCGAAATTGCCGGCGGCTGGACAAAGCAGCGTCTCGCCGAGCGCGTCGATGAGCTTTTAGAGCTGGCTGGTCTGCCGCCCGACGAATATCGCTCGCGCTTCCCACGTCAGCTCTCTGGTGGGCAACAGCAGCGTGTAGGGTTGGCACGCGCGCTGGCGACTGATCCCGCAATTCTCTTGATGGACGAACCATTCGGCGCCCTCGATGCTATTACTCGTGCACGTATGCAGGACGAACTGCTCCGCATACAGCGAGACGTCCATAAAACGATTCTTTTTGTCTCGCACGACATCGAAGAGGCATTCAAACTGGGCGACCAGATCGCGGTCCTCTCAGAGGGCAAACTCATACAGCTTGGCTCGCCGATCGAGCTGCTCGCGAATCCAGCTAACGACTTCGTACGGAAGCTAGTGGGAGCGGATAGCATCCTGCGCCAGCTAGAGTACCTCCCTGTTTCAACAGCATTAGTGCCCGAACTGGACAACAATGCCGCTGCTCCTGGCAGGGTACTTCCCGACTGCTCATCCTCTGCAACGCTGCTCCAGGCTATGTTTACCTTAATTGAGAAAAATGTGACCGCGCTCAACGTCTATGACGAGGAGACGCAAGAACACATTGGCTATGTCACCCTGTCCAGCATCAATCGCGAAGTGTCAAAAACCCACGGTGAGTTGGCCACGAAGTAGCTCAAATTAAGGAAGATTGACGTTGGAGAGCATAAAAACTGAGCGCTGAGAGCGCAAGGCTTGCCGGTATTTGGGACACACACCACACCTCACTTCTCATTGCCCCTGCTGATGAACAAACATTCAAAAGGGCCTGCCGTGATTTCTCATTCTTTGCTTTACGTAGTAGTATTACCATGCTATCATGGAGTGACATACAGGAGATAAGCAATCAACCTGAACGATTGAGGCAAGCAAGAAGGAGAGCACAAGAGAGATCGTCTGAACTTCCGTTCTCGTAGCATTGTGATGGAGTTGATGAATGAGTTACCTGTTCAACCCGGCCAACTATGATCTATCAGATCCAACCAGCATTCCCAACCTACTTATCCAACATCTCACAATTGTGGGAATAGCCATGCTGATTTCCATTCTCATCGCTATACCGTTGGGAATACTGGCAGCACGCTATAAATGGCTTTATCCACCGGTTATCAGCATTGCCGGCGTCATGTATACTATACCGGCCCTGGCGCTGATAGCTTTCCTGGTTCCTGTTACAGGTTTGACTATCGCAACGATTATCATTCCTTTGATCCTCTACGCACAGATCGCTCTCATCCGTAATACAGCCGCCGCTATCAATGGTATCGACCCGCTGCTCATCGAAGTAGGCAGGGCCATGGGTATGAACGGCCGCCAGCTCTTGCAGCGCGTCACGCTTCCAATGGCCCTTCCGGTGACTATAGCGGGCATACGTATCGCTATGGTCACCAGTATCGGCATCGCCTCGCTGGCCAGCCTGGCGGGTACTGATAGCCTTGGCACATTGATCTTCCAGGGCATTAGCAACCTCCAGAGTGACCAGGTGATTGCGGGGGCAATCTTAATTAGCCTCCTCGCCATTGTAGCCGACCTGCTCTTACTCGCTTTACAGGTTGGACTCAATCGAGGGCGCAGCACGCTTTCAGTAGCATAAGTATTGGACTGAGAGCAAGGGAGGTTACGTATCGTGAACGCTCTACTACAATTTATCGCTGACCCATCCAACGGGTATCTACAGCATACTGTTGATTACATCAAGCTCTGCGCTGTTGCCATTGTGCTCGCAATCGTGATCAGCGTTCCTCTGGGGGTACTGGTTGTCCGCAGTCCAGTGGCCTCATTCATAGCGATTAACTTCAGTGGTCTGCTGCGAGCTATCCCGATCCTGGCCGTACTCGTTGTTTTCTATCCCATCCTTGGCTTCGGATTTTTACCTGCGTT
>MNIY01000191.1 GCA_001919995.1 Ktedonobacter sp. 13_1_20CM_4_53_11 | reverse complement strand
GCTTGTTTAGTACCTATTTGGTACGTGCCATACTATAACATGGGACATGTTATCCGTCAATACTTTACACAACATCAAAGCCACCTCCCGATCATCTTAATCATCTTCCTCAGGAATGACCTCTAACAGATCATTCACATCCACTTTGAGCGCTCTCGCTATCTTCGCAAGAGTGCTGACCGAGATATCCCTGGCCGGGTCTCTAAAAAGTCTCTGAACTGTTTTGAAGTCAACATCGGCCTTGCGCGACAACGTAGACTGGTTAAAGCCTTTTTGCTCGCCTATTTCCTTGACCTTCAACAGTATCTTCATTCAGCTCTTGCCTTCACTTATGAGCGCTATCAGATCACATTGCCCGATGGCTTCCAGGTAAGAGAAATCTACGATAGATGCCGGGAGCAAAGCCTGCTGTTTTTGTTGTCGTGATTCGCTCGCCAAACTCCGCTCTATAGAAACAAGCAGGTCGCGGCACCACCACGACCTGCTTGTTTCTATGTACTTATATTCCCTTCTTCTTATTTGGGGGGCGCGGGGACAGCAGTGTAGTGTACGTTGATGCGCGGCGTGTAGAATGTCACCCAGGTCCAGCTCGGAGAGGTCGTAACTTGCGCGTTGATCACATAGGGTATGCCGCTTGTGCCCTTCAACGCGTGCTCGGCATCAACGGTGGACTTTCCACTGACCATCTGACGTACCGCGTCATTAGAAATTTTTGGCGCGACCTGCCCAACTGCCGTGTAATTGAGCACCACGGAGTTTCCATCGTTGGGGGATTTATTCGCCATCTTTGTTATTTGTACCTGCTGCTGCGGTACAAGCGCTAGTCCGTTACCCTGCTTATTGAGGGCGGCGTTTATTTGCTCCGTCGACGCTCTTTCAAGGGTTGAGTACCTGACCACCAGTACGGTGATATGTCGTGTAAGTGTCATCGTGAAGTTGCCGTTTGTCACAACGCTGCCCACCGGCGGTGTAACGGTAGGGGCGGGCTCAACTTGCACAATTTTCCCTGGCTGGTCTTTGGGGCCTACATTCTTGTGAATGAAGTCATCGACTTTCGCTTGCAACTGAATATCAAGCTGTTGCTGCAATGCCTTCACGTCCTTATCGCTTACCGAGACAGCAGTACCGGCACCACCTCCCGTTGTGGGATCGGTATTATTGACCGCGACATTGACGGTGGTGTTCGGAGGATTGGCCTGTTGAATCATGTTCAGGCCGCCCTGCTGGGGAATCGCGGTGATGCTGCCTGCGGAGACATTGCCGGTTGTGCCAGCTTTTACTGCTTGCACAGGCGCAACGTTAGTGGAGCTGCCTGAAGGCACTAATACCTCTGCCTCTGTTATGAACTGCACGCCACTTTTTGTCGAAACAAGGGTTCCGCTGGGAATAACCACCGAACTTGTGCCGTTGTTGGTAAAGGTTACCATGCCGGTCGCCTGCACAGTGCCAACTGTCGATGACCCGGAGGCATGTCCAGGCAAGGTGAGGCTCCTGGAAAATGTCAGTGTTTGCGCGGGAACCGTGTTGTTTGTTAAATCTATGTGGCTGGCGCCATTGGCAGTCAGCTTTAACGGTAATGGATAATTGTGCGACTGAAGCGTAAGGGTGACATCGGCTGAAGGACCCAGGTAAGCCCACAGGCCGATAAAAAGGATGACAAGCACGCTCACCAGCGCGGCCACTCCCAGGCCTAAATTTGCGCTCTTCTTTTTTGGCTGCGTTGTCCTGGGCGCTGGCGCCTGCGTTTTGGGGCCGGCGACCGGGCGCGTCACCCTGGCGTTAGGACCACTACCGGGCTGAGGCCTTGCCTGTGTCGCTTTCGCTTGAGCAGGCCGGGCAGGCGGGAGCGGTACGGCCTGGGGATTGCGATTACCTCTACCCATTACTGGATAGGAGGCTGGCTGATCGCCTTTGACTGGCAGCTCTCCACTCTTACGCGGAACACGCGTTCTCTGGTCATAGACCGGCGGGGGCGCCATAGCATCTTCACTGCCACTATCCGGCCGCGGTTTTTGCATGCCACCTGTACGATTTGTGCGCGGGCGAACGCCGTGCACGCGTGGTGGTCCCGGTATGTCCTGTTCCTCGCCGGTAGTATCCTCGCCCGAGTCGAGCCCCGGTGAACTGGGCTGCTGGTTGAAACCTTCTTCTGTGTCGCCCAGGTCCACGATGTCGTGCTGGTATAATAGGCCGGTCGGTTCTTCAGAGATATCGTGAACGCCTTCGTCCGGCTCGGGTATTGATACGGAGCCGCGCTGCTCCGGTAAATGTGACGTAACCTCATCCGCCAGGTAGCTAAAAGGATCATCTACTTCGCCGGGAGTAGAAGATAGATCAGTTATATTTGGCATGCCCGCTGGCGGTACATTATTTCCCGCGGAAGGGATAGCGGCATTGGTGTCTTTTGCCTGCGCCGCCTCGCGAATGCTCTGCGCCTTGCGGTAATCTTCAATATACGGATCAGTTTCCTCATCCTCGTCTGTGGAGCCCACTGAGTGCACAGAGGTAGAGGGGCCAAGGCTATAGTCATCATTATCATAAGACGACGAGAACGGTGGTGTTCCCCCTCCCGTTCTGATGTCTTCCGGCTGCGCCCAGGTACCTTTGTCAAACTGCTGCAAATCCTGCTCGCCCTGCGCTGGGATATTTCCCATGACAGGAGGGATAGGAGCGCCTTGAGATGGCATGTTCCCTCTGACAGGTGAGGAGTATTGCCCGGCTCTCTTTGCTTTCACAGGCGGCTTTGGCTCTTCAAAAGTACTTTCGGTGGCCGCGGGCATATCTTGCGTGGGGACGTTGCCCTTCACGGGTGGAGATCCCTGGTCGGCTTTATTCCCTTTCACGGGAGAGGAGGGCCGCTGTGGAGGAGGGCTGCCTTTGGAAGAGGGCGTACGTGACGATGTTTTGCTACCTATGCCGAGACGACCGGGGCCACTCCCCGTACGCGACTTGCTCGAACCTGGAGCCTCCAGCGAATCTACAACTCTAAAACCCACAGCTTTGGCTACCGAACGGATCTGGCGATCGGGACTATTGATGGAAACATCTTTGCCCTGTTGTTTTGCGCTGCTATGCAACAAACGCCAGCTGACGTGGCTGCGCAGTTGTGTCTGTGGTGGAACTACAAGCACGATATGCCTGTTGGGAATTTTCTTCAAACGTTCACGTACACTGGTTAGATCTTCTTCCGGACTGAGATAAATATACTGTTCATCAGCCATGTGCCCAAAACACCCCCTACTTTACTTAGATATGCATGTTATGAATCACCCGGTAAAGTGCTCTCTCCAGCACATTGTTCTCGTTTTGTAATTCGATTGCCTGGTAGGCCAGTGCCATTGGCGTAATATCTTGCGCGTTTTTCAGCATGCCATGTGGATCGGTGATGCTTGTGACCATTTCAGGTTGTACTGTCTGAATAATTGGTTGGCGGGCAAAAGGTAAGCGCTCAGTCCAGGGGAAGCTTTCGAGCTTTTGCCGCAGGTCCGGCAGTGCCGAACCTCCTCCCACAGTATAGATGGCCGGCGGTAACAGTTCCCCTTTTGATAATTCCTCGATCAACAATTCGATGCTATCCATCCATGTTTGACATTCAGGGGCGAGAATAGAATGGATCTCGTCTCGATCTGCCCCCTTGACATTGCCGCTGCTATAGCTCAACTTGAGCTTCTCGGCCTCTTTGACCGAGATACCTTTATTGGTTGCCAGCCGGCGCGTAAACGTACGTCCCCCAAGGGCAAACATGCGGGTCTCTTCGATGCCACCCTGCCGCACAAGGGCGATATCGGTCGTACCACCGCCGATGTCGATGAAGATAGCGCCGCTATCGGTACCAGCGTTCGTACTCAGGCAGCGTGCCAGGGCGTAAGGTTCCGCGACGATCGTGACGAGCGTCAAATCCAGGCCCTGGGCTACGGTCTCCAGGGCGCCCAGCTGCATCAGCGGCGCGAATGCGCTAAAAAGCGTCAACGTGAAATGGCGCCCACGAAAGCCGACTGGATTGGCTACCGTCTGTCCATCGATCCGCACCGAGATTACCGCCGCGTTGGTCAGGCGCACCTCGATATTCTGGTATCCCGTCTCGGCGGCAATGCGATCTTTTGCGCTCTTCAATAGTTTCTGCTGCGCGCCGTTGATTAAACCCTCGAGCTCTTCAGGTGTAATGGGCTTCGCCGGTTGCTGCCGCAGTTTATTGATAGTAATCGAGCTACCCTTGACCAGTTCTCCCGCGATACCGATCACCGCTGAAGGAGCCACGATTCCCCCCGCCGCCTTTTCGGCTTTGATCAGCGCCTCGTTGCAATTGGCAATCACCCCTGAGATATCCGTGACGATGCCGTCGGACATGTGTGCATAGCTCTGCTGGTGGCGTCCAACGCCCAGCACAGTTGCCTGGTCATCATGTACTTCGACGATGATGGCCTTGGCGAAAGCGGTGCCGATATCAAGGGCGGTGAAAAGTTGCCGTTGATCGTCACCACCAGAGGGAAATGGTTGATCTTCGTACCCTCCCTCCTGGCCGTAATAATATCCGTTCTCTTCCTGTCTTCTCTGAAACAGGTTACGCAGACTATCCAAGAGATTTTTCATGCGTAATAATCCCAACTATGATCGTCAAGTGCTCTACTAGTATAAACAGCCTGCGCTGTACAAACACACTGGTTGCTCAACCCGGTATTACTGTTTAATTCATGCATGTTGTAGACTTCTTTATAGCACAAATGCCCCGCATTAAGCAAAAATTACTTGAGGTTCTCTCTCACGTAACGAGCTACTAAATCAAGCGCAGCCCCAAGCTCAGCCTTGTTTTTCCCTCCGCCCTGCGCTGAGTCAGGTCTGCCGCCGCCTTTACCGCCCAGGCGTTCTCCTACGATACTGGCTATTTTACCGGCATGCAGCCCGCGCTTCGTCAATGCTGGATCGACGCTTACCTGGATGCTCACACGATCATCATAGGTGCTTGCTAGTACAACCACTCCCGGGCGGCTCAGCCTGGCGCGTACCATATCGCCCATTTCGCGCAGCACTTTCTCATCCGGTACATTCACTGACGCTGCGACAACCTGCACCCCTGAAACGTCCTGCGCCTCCTGCGCCAGCGCTTCCGCCTGTCGCTGCGCAGCCTCCCTGTGATACTGCGAGATCGAACGGCGAGCGGAGGCAAGTTCCTGCACCAGTTGTTCCACGCGAGCTTCAAGCATGTCCGGCTGCGTCTGCAACCTGGCGGCTAACGCCTCGAGGGTAGCGCTGCGGCGGCGCAGGTACGACTCGGCGGCGCGCCCTGTCAGCGCCTCGATGCGGCGAATACCGGCGGCAATACTCGTCTCCTGGATGGTGATATACAGGCCGATCTGACCTGTAGCCGAGCAGTGTGTGCCGCCGCATAGCTCTGTACTTCTTCCCATCGAGACCACGCGTACCACGTCGTCGTACTTCTCCCCAAAGAGTGCCATCGCTCCCGTCGCTAACGCCTCCTGCAAAAGCATTATATTTGTATGAACGGGTTCGTTCGCGCGAATCCAACGATTGACCTGTGCGTCAACCTGTTCCAGCTCTGAGCGAGTCAGAGGCCGCGAGGAGGTAAAGTCGAAGCGCAGGCGCTCCGGCTCGACCAGCGAACCGCGCTGCTCTACCTGCGGTCCGATGATGTCGCGCAGGGCTTTATGCAGCAAATGCGTGGCGCTGTGATTGCGTATCGTGTCTTCACGGCGCTGCTCAATGACACTTGCCTGTACCTTTTCGCTGACGCGCATGTACCCCTCAAGCATTTCCCCGTAGTGAACAATCAGTCCTTTGACTGGGCGGCGCGTATCCTGTACATGGAATACGCCCACTGACCCGCTGATATCACCTTGATCGCCAATCTGGCCACCGCTTTCAGCGTAAAATGGCGTCGAATCCAGCACCAACATCGCTCTTTGTGGTGTGCTGATGCTCTCTACCTCCGCGCCGTCAACGATTAAAGCCACCACGTTACCGCTGCCGGTGATGCCCTCGTAGCCGGTGAACTCGGTAGGACCAACGCGTTTTAATACTTCGAGCAGCAGCTGGTCATCCTGGGCCTGCGTGAATGTCCCCGTTGCCCGGCTGCGCTCCTGCTGGCGCTGCATCGCCTGCTCGAAGCCAGAAACATCGACCGTCATGCCATGCTCGGCCGCTACCTCTTGCGTCAGTTCAAGGGGAAAGCCGTGCGTATCATAGAGCCTGAAGGCCTCTTCACCCGGTATGGCGTGATGTCCCTTTTGTCGTAGCTCTTCAATGAGCCCGGTGAGCAGCGATAGGCCCGCGTTCAGTGTCTGGTTGAACTTCTTCTCTTCCAGGCTGATGATCTCGACGATGCGGTCGCGCTGCTGTCCCAACTCGGCGTAGTGACTCTTCATCAGGTTGATGACCGTGTCGGCGGCCTCCGAAAGGAACGGCCTATCCAGGCCAAGCAGCTTGCCATGGCGCACGGCTCGGCGCAGGAGGCGGCGAAAGATATATCCCCGTCCCTCGTTGCTGGGGAGTACTCCATCGGCGGCCAGGAAAACCAGGGCGCGTCCATGGTCGGCGATCACCCGCAGCGATATGTCATGTTTTGCATCGTGTCCATAAGTTGTGTTCGCCATGGCCGCAAAACGATCAATGATGGGGCGGAACAGGTCAGTATCGAAGACCGATTCTTTACCTTGCAAGACCATCGTCAGGCGCTCCAACCCCAATCCGGTATCGATGTTCTTCCTGGGCAGAGGCGTGCGCGTTCCGTCGAGGTCCTGGTAGTACTGCATGAAGACGAGGTTCCAGATCTCCAAAAAGCGTTCGCACTCACAGCCAGGTTTACAGTCAGCTCGCCCACAGCCGTGCTCGACGCCGCGATCATAGTAGATCTCGGAGTCGGGGCCACAGGGACCCGAGGCCCCTGGAGGCCCCCACCAGTTTTCTTCCAGTCGCACAATAGCTTCGTCGGGGAAACCGGCCACCTCGCTCCAGTAGAAGGGAGCTTCGTCATCGTCGGGGTGGACTGTCGGATGCAAACGCCCGGCAGGCAATTTGTACACCCGCGTCAATAAGTCCCAGGCGTAGATAATCGCCTCGCGTTTGAAGTATTGGCCCACAGAGAAATTGCCCAGCATTTCAAAAAAGGTCAGGGAGCGATCATTGCCCACCTTGTCGATATCGGTCGTGCGAAAGCATTTCTGGGCAGAGGTCAGTAGTGTAGCAGGCGGGGTCTCGCGTCCCAGAAAATAGGGAATCATCTGCTGCATACCGGCCGTTGTCAGCAAAACCGTCGGGTCATTGCGCGGTATAAGCGATGAACTGGGGACTATGAGATGGCCCTTGCTGGCAAAGTAATCCAGGAAAAGCGCACGGATTTCGGTACTTGTAAGCGTTACTTCAACAGACACGTGATTTCCCCTAGTCGAACTTGATCTTGTGTATCATTCCTTATTTTATCCCTCGTGGGAAGTATCAGTATGAACATTCGTAGTTTGTTTATGGATGCAATCACCTACGGAGAGAAGCCCATGAATATAGTAAAATACGTTCGTAAGTGTATCTATATCTACGAGACACACGTTGCATGTGTTGCACGTATACGTATGCACGGCCATTATACCAGAGGAAGGAATGCATCGCAATAATGGAGAGAGCCACGGCAGGCGATACAGGTATGCCAATACACGTGAGAGTACCTCCCAGAACGCTTCTCGTACTGTGCGGGCCCGCTGGTTCGGGGAAAAGTACGTTCGCGACAAAACGTTTCGGCCCGACCATCATTGTGTCATCCGATCATTGTCGCGAGCTTATCTGTGATGACGCCAGCAATCAACAGGTCAATCGCGATACCTTCGACCTGTTTTATTACATCATCAGCAAACGATTGTACCTGGGGCGCTTTACTGTAGCCGACAGTACCGCCCTCTACCCCGAGGCCCGTCGTCGACTGCGCGAAATAGCGCGCAGGTATGGCTTCCTGGCGTGCCTGCTCATCTTCGACATCTCGCAAGAGACCTGTGCGCAACGGAACGAGCTGCGCCAACGCAAAGTCGAAGCAAAGGTCTTGCCCTATCACGCGGCCCTCTTACAACAGACTCTGCGCGATGTCCCCAACGAAGGCTGGGATCAAATACACGTGCTTGGCGAACGGGATATGGACACCATCATACAAATACAAACGTGATAGTCGACGAAAAGGCTGTAGGGGCTTCCTTATGCTCGCTTGCTTCAACTTTTTCATATATCCAAAAGGTCCGGGTGACTTGCTAAGTATCATGTGACATCACCCCATGGCTAAAGCCAGGGGCTTCCTCCTCTCACAAGGAGGCTTTACTGCTTCGTCGGAGGTGCCGTGCTGCCTTACCTACATATACAGCGGCGGTCTTAATCCACCTCCACAGTCCTAACGTTCCCTGAGCCCCAGGGTAGTTTCTCAGTCTGATAGCCATCAGGAACGTGGTTCTTGTTCCTGGCAATTGAAAGAGAGGTAGCCATTGGGGAACACGGGAGTGTTTTTACTCGGAGCCCTTCGCCCCGAAACCCATACACTCTTCAGTTGCAAATGTGCTATCCACATGATAGCATAGAGCTATGAAAACGTCAAGAACAACTTTGCCTCTCTATGAAAAAGACCGAGAGGCTATCAAAACTATTCGTGAGCGCTATGGGTTAAACAGTGACGCCGACGCTATCAGAATAGCGTTGCATGAACTTGAGCGGTTGATTAAAGGAGCAACCCCCGTCACGCCCCATAAGGAACGGCCCTTCTATCCCTCGGACTGAAGCTCAGGGTTTTACGGACCGGTTTGATAATGATGATAAACATATGAAAGGGCCTCAAATGCAGACCCCCGTGATTTGGAAACGACCTGGTCTCCTTTTTCCCGCAACATTCGATACCATCTTCTTCGACGTCGATGGCGTGCTTATCAAAACTACCGACTCGTTCCGCGCCACCGATATTGCCGTGGCGGAATATGTCGCGGGCACCATACATGGCCTGGGCTGGGGCAAGGACAGCGGCAATCCGCTCGTCACCCTCGAAGATGTGAACGCCTTTAAGCAGGCCGGTGGCTATAATAACGACTGGGACATGTGCTACCTGCTCTCCTCGCTCTGTACCGCGCGATTGCGTGAGTGGAAGGGGACACCTCTTGCCGGGCGCGGCAGCCAGGAGTTGGCCGCGCTCTCGCGTGCCGCGAACCTGCAAGGGCATGGCGGAGTCGAATGGGTCGATACTGTGATTCCGGCCAGCGCGCGCCTTGACTATCAATTGATCGGTGAAATCTACCACGAATACTACTGGGGAGCGGAGGAAATGCAGAAGCGTTTTGGGCACCCTCCACGCTTCCTGAGAGACGCGCCTGGTTTTGTTCACCGCGAGGAGATGCTTTTCTCACCCGATCTTCTGACCCGATTGCGCAAAGCCGGCATAGCCCATCTCGGTATGATTACCGGGCGCGTGGGACCCGAGGTGGATAGCGCTCTTGAACGTCTGGAAGCCTACAGCGGCGGGCGCTGGTGGGATGTTGTCATCACAGCCGACAATGCTCCCAAACCAGACCCGCGTGCCCTGCAGCTAGCCATCGAGGCCGCCGGCACGCTGGGAGGGCTCTATGTCGGCGACACCGCCGATGACCACGACCTCGTCATCAATTACCAGGCCATCAAAAAGGGCAGCGACCCCGAGATACTGGTGGCAATGCTTGTCCACGAAGATGAGGTAAAGGTGTACCAGCAGCGAGGGGCAGATTTTATCATCGGCGAAACAGAAGATATCATATCCTGCCTGCCTACCTGAAAACCCTATTGCTTCTCTTGCGCCTCTTCAATCAGGCTGACCAGGTACTGCAACTTCTTAATCGAATGTTGCGCGTTCTTCTTATTGCGCTCGTACCCATCGGGGGCAAGCTGGCGAAACCAGGTAAGAATGTCCTCTTCCGAAACATCGTACCATTTTGCATCCGCCTGTAGTCGCAGGTAAACTCGCATCTGCGGGTCCTGCTTCTTGCGCACCGTCAATTGCACTGGCTGCCCTGGCACGCCGGTCGTGGCGCTGTCACGCTCATCCTCGGCTATGGCTTTGGCCAGGGCGTCCTCTGGATGCAATGATTTGTACAGGGCGTCAACATCCGCGGCCTTGTAAAACGAGTCGCGTCCCACCCCTTTATAGGCTTTAATGCGACCGTCGCGCACCCACTGGTCGAGCGTGACACGATCAATCCCTAACCTTCGTACCGTTTCGCCCGCGTCTAAAAAAGCAAATCGTCCACCTGGACTCGATCCTTGCATATTTATCAAATCGGCACGGGAAGACCCGTCTCCCTTCAGGGGACGGGATGAAAGTGCCGTTCCTTTCTTTGGTGGAGAGGGCAGTAGTACTCATACACTGAGTATTCACACTATGCCTATTCAATGAAAGTCTAGACAGCCGTGAGACACTTGTTCGAGCACATTGACAACGGAATAGTGTTTGTGGGTTCTGGCGTAAATCGTTCCGCCAGGTAAAAGCACTAGCGTGTTTCACCAATGTACACCTCTCTTTCAATTGCCGCTTGCGAGAACCATGCAAGCGATGGCTACCAGACTGAGAACCTACCGATGGGCAATCGGGAAGGTCAATAAGCCTGTGGACAGACTGTAAGACCAAACACGAATGGTACCGTGGAAGGCTCGTCTGGACGAAGCAGGAAACCCTCACCGCGAGGTGGGGAATCCCGCCTGCCTTTAGGCGGCGGGAGGATGTCAACAAGATTGCTCCTCTTTGATTGCATAAAACATCAATAATGTACTGCCATAGCGGCGTTCGTCTGTAAGCGCCAGGCGCGTAAGCGGCACAGCAACGACGCCGGCGCGCTCTTTCGGGTGTATCTGGACGATGACCAGTCCTGTTCTGGACACCAGCGGCGAACTATCGAGCATGCTTAAAGCGCGCGCAGCCATCTCTTGATACTGCGGGGGCGCTACATAGATGATATCATATGGAGCGGTGACGTTGGAGACATTGCCTGTCTCACCAGTAGATGCTTCTGTGCTCCGTTTACCCTGTTTATGCCGCGCTTGCGGCGCCCCGTTTTGCAAAAACTTGAAAGCATCGGCATGTATCGTCTCGGCGCGATCCGCCAGTCCGGTGATTTGCAGGTTTTCACGCACCAGCGCCAGCATTGTATGGTTCAACTCAATAAAGGTGGCGCTGGCGGCTCCGCGGCTTAAAGCCTCGATACCGACGCTGCCCGTCCCGGCGAAGAGATCCAGGAAACGCGCGTCTTCTACGCGGGCAGCGATGATGTTGAAAAGCGCCTGCTTGACGCGATCAATAATCGGGCGCGTTCCAATCGTCTTTGGCCCTTTGAGTTTGCGCCCCTTGGCTTCACCGGTCACTACCCGCATATTGTTCCTCTTGCATCAATAGCTGTACGATCTCGACCTCGCTGAGAAAATCATCCTCTTTTGCCCAGGAAATCAGCGCTTCTGCCTGGTCATTTTTCAATTTCTTGAGCGCTGTGATACCCCATATACCATCTACCAGTTGCAGGAGCTGCTCTTCGCTTACCTGCGAATCAGTGACATTGTGTAAGACCTTCAAACGCGCATCACTCGCGCTGGAAGAACCATGCGCCTCGCGCAGTTTAGCGAGCACATTTTCTCCTAGCTGCCGTTCCTGGTTCGTCAGTTCGGGCACGTACTCAACATCTTCTTCCTCCTCCAGGGCGATCTCATCGCTTTCCAGGTCAATTTCTTCATCGAAAGCGTAGGACGGAGGGGTATCGCGGACCACGGCGTTGGTGATCTCGACGATATCCGGGTTCTTCGGATTTGCGGCACCAGGAAACTTTATCGGGGGTAAAGACGCTGACGAGGATGAAGGCCTCCCAGCCTGGTCCTCCCCAGCGCCGGATGCTGAAGCACGAGATGTGCCACCGGCTTTCACGCCGTCTGTTTCTTGCTGTCCTTTCGGCTCTTTCGTTTGATTGCTCTCGACGGATTTCTGGCCGGCAGCTGCGGTCGGCGTCGTCATAGTACCCGTATCGCGTCCAACAATCTCCTGCAACTCCTCCAGCGCCTCGCGCAAGTTCAGCCCGCTGAGCGATTTTACGTTCAATAATTCCATGGCCTGCTTGGGGGACAGGTCCAGCGTATCCTTAATAAATTGAATAAACTGTGGAAGCTTCAAGCTGCCGCTTGTATCCACCGACATGCCGGGTGAACTGGGCATGCTGGCACCTATATTCGGGCGCGTCGGGGGCACTGCCGTCTCTTTGCTGACGGGTACGACAGGCGGAATAGAGCCACGGGCCTGTGCCGGGGGCTGGGCCGTCGCGCCTAACTGTAGTGGTGTGGGGGTAGGTGCTGAAGGAGCAGCGCTGGCCGTCGTTTTGCTGGCGGCGCTTTGCCCTGAAGATGCTGGCGCTTTGATGGATGTAGCCCTATCAGCTTGAGTCGGCTGGCTGCGCGTTACTTTTAGCGGTTCGCGGTTCTCAATGCGGTTCGCGAGCTCCTCCATGCTGCTTTCGGCCTCGTTCAGCAGTTGTTTGCGTATATCCGCGCTTGCACCAATCGGAATCGGAATATCCATCTCGATGGTGTGAGTTCGTTCGCCCACCCTGACCTGCATGGTGTGGTGCAGCCAAATATGCGACCCTGTCCCATCTGGCTTCCCTGTTGTTCTACTGTCCATAACTCTACTGCCTTTCGCATTGCTGAACACGGAGGAATCATCACGTGTTTCCAACTAAAGAGTGTCCGTTCGAAACACGTGCACGTACATTATATCAAACGAAACCTATAGAGGTAATGTGATCAGGGATATATTAACCTTGCCAAAAGGAGCACAGTAGTGTATGTTTATGATACATCATTATGCTACTCTCAATGCGAGAGTACAAGGTCGTAGTAACCATAGGTTTAAGAATGATAAACATTCACATACCCTGTAGAGACGTACTATATATTTGAACAAGGGAAAGCCAGCCGCGCGCAAACGCCCGAGAAAGTTGAGAAGCGAGATATATGAGTGTTAGCCCTACACCAACTCAACAAAAGCCAGGCCCCAAAGGTTCCGCAGACCCAAACGACCAGGTGAAACCTGAGGGAAAAAAAGTAAAGTCAACTCCTGCCAGGAGAAGCGCAAGCCAAACGCGTGCCGCCCGGTTCGCCAAAGCCATCTTTCGCCCTATCTTCAAGGGCATATACTATTTCATGCGAGGAATAAGGTCCCATAAACTGGTCGCCTTCCTCTTGCTCCTCCTCCTCATCGGCAGTAGTGTCGCCGCCTATTACACGGTAACGCAAACCTGGCCATTTGGCGTTGGCAACGATCAATTCAACTTCCGTGTCAACGGCAAAAACTTCAGTGGAGAGCATGTAAAAAACTGGCTCTACGCGCTGCGCGATGGCGACGCCTCAACTCTGTCGCTCATCGGCCAGGAGACTGCACAGGGAGTAGATCTAGCGTCCTCCGGCACGTCGGCTGCTGTCATTAACCCTACCGATACGGCTTCGCTGATCAACTCGTTCAGCCAGGCGAAAACCCACCTTACATGGAAAACTATTACCGTTCTTACTGTTTCCACTGCGCCAGATACCACTGTGGATAGTTTTGTAGAGGTGGATACCGCCAGCGCGGGGCCAGGTGGCAATGTCACCGGTATTATGATCTGGCACTTCATTACAACACCACAAGGCAGGCTCCTTGCGGTCAGTCTCGTCTCCTTCCGTTCGCCTTTATCGTAGTGTGGAAGAAATTGATCTCAAGAGCAGAAAAAGGAATACCCAACAATGGCAGAAAATACTAAGGCTAAGGCAAAAAAAAGCAGCCTGGATAGATCAATCGATCTGGGCATGGATCAGTTTGGACGCTTTGTCAGGCTCCGCTGGTTCTGGCTTGTCGTTGTCAGTATTATTATCTGGTACACTTTCGTCTTTGTCGTGCCGCAGTTGAGCGCACCGTCGCCTGGATCGATCCTATACTACGCCTTCCAGATCAGCTTTGCCCTGCTGTTTGGTATCATGCAGTTCGTCGCCATTTTCTGGTTCCTGGGGCGCCCGCGGCTCTACTGGGTAATGCCGGGAGAGACAGGTGTCACCTTTGAGGACTACAAGGGTAATCCTGAAGTGCTCGAAGCTGCCCGCCGTATCGTGGGGTTGTTGCGCGGCGTCAAAGAGTTCCAGCAAATGGGCGGTTCTCCTGTGCGCGGTCTCCTGCTCTCAGGCCCTCCAGGAACAGGTAAGAGCTATCTTGCACAATGTATGAGTACAGAGGCCGGTGTCCCTTTCGCCTATGCCAGCGCCGCCAGTTTCCGCGCCATGTTTATCGGCATGGATATCTTGATGATCAGGCGATTATATAGCAAAGCGCGGCGCCTGGCTCGTGAGTATGGCGGCTGCGTCGTCTTCATGGACGAAATCGATGCGATAGGAGCCTCACGCGGTGGTGGTGGCATGGGCCTGGGCGGCGGTATGATGGGCCTGATGGGTGGTGCCGGAACCGGTGGCCTCAACCAGCTTCTGATGGAGATGGACCCGCCTAATATCGAGACGGGCTGGTTTAAGAAAATCCTGCGCACGATTGGGCTCACTCATAGCCGGGTGCAGACTGAGCCCGTCCTGACCGTTGCAGCAACCAATATTCCCGAGTCGCTTGACCGGGCGCTGCTGCGACCGGGCCGCTTTGACCGCAAGATTCACGTAGCCCCTCCGACCGACAAGTATCGCGCCGAAGTCATTTTGTACTACTTGAATAAGGTTGAACACGATCCCGATATCTCGATAAACGCTTTAGTTCAGCGTCTGGTGGATTATACGCCTGTAGCCATCAAACACGTCATCAACGAAGCAGTCATCATTGCTCATTTTGATGGTCGTGATAAGATCACCTACAAAGACCTCATTGAGGCACAGGATGTGCACGAGTTTGGCCTGCGCCAGACCAGCGAACTGACACCGATCGACCGGCGACGACTGGCCTATCACGAGGCAGGGCACGCCGTGGCCTCTTACTACCTGTACGAGCGCTACTTCCCGGCGTATGTCACCATCCATCAACGCAGTGACCTGGAGGGAGCAGCCGCTTTTGCTCTCCCGCGTCCAAAAGAGTCGATCAAAACGTTGAGCAAAGAAGATATCCTGCAGCGCATCCAGGTAGCCCTGGCTGCTCGTGCGACAGAAGAACTCTTTCTCGATTTGAACATGAACGGCGTCAGTTCCGATTTACAGCAGGCAACCACAAATGCCTTTGCCTATGTTGGTTTATGGGGTATGGATGGTACCCTGGCCTCGGCCAGAGTTGTCGAGGTGCCACAGACGAAGCTTGACGAGCGCGTGGAGAAGCTGCTGCAGTCGCAGTTCAAAGCGGTGAAGAACCTTCTCCAGGATCACAAAGAGGCGCTCATCGCCGTCGCTGAGGCATTGATCGAGCATGATGAGTTGGTGGCGGAAGAGATCAAGCAGTTGATCGACGAGGCCGATGCACGTAAGGTCACCAGGGTCGTGCTGAGCGACTTCGAGGCCATACTGGGCACAGGCAACGGCCATAGTAACGGGAACGGCAAGAACGGCTATGCCCTCACCGGTGGCAACGGAAACGGTAATGTCCCTGCGGGGGATAGCCCACGCATCGGCTCGACACCATCAACCTCGTCTTTGCCTCCTTCGAATGAGGTGACGAGTATAGAGCAGGTCTTCACGGACGAAGATGCGCCGCCGTTTATTGATAAATGACAACTGTCCCACGACAAGGGATGCAGGGCAGTACCGCTGCCCTGCATCCCTTGTCGTGGGGTATTGTCTTCGTAAATATCGTTGAGAGTCGTTAGATGTCAGCAAGTATCGTAGCAGATGATAAAGCAAAGGCCGCGAAGTCAAGACTACTGCCCTCTACCCGGCAACAAACCATACTCTTCTGGGGAGTGCTGGTAGCGCTCCTCGCCATCGCTTTTGGCATGCGTCTCTATGGCCTTGGCCTGCCCTTTGACCGCGACGGCTACGATGAGGGAGTATACTGGCAAACCTTACTCTCCATGCGCGCGGGCTACACCCTCTACCAGCAAATATTTTACTCGCAGCCCCCCTTTTTCATGTACTCCACCTATCCCTTTTATATCCTCTTCGGCGGTACGCTCTGGTCTGCACGTTTTGGGATCGCGCTCGTGTCGCTGCTCGGGCTGGCGGGAGCTTACCTCATGGGAAAATCCATCGGCGGGCGTTTCGGAGCAATCGCTGCTGTGCTGTTGCTGGTCATAGACCCGCTGTACTTGAGCCAGTCACAGAAGATTGAAGCGGAAGTATCCTCGGTGGCATTTTCATTCCTGGCTGTGGGGGCGGCGTATCTGTGGTGGGAGATGCCGGAGGGAGCGGTTGGCCTTTCTTTAGCAGCCCTTTCCGGTGTCGCTCTCTCCCTGGGAATATTGTGCAAGTTACTCGCTATCACCAGTGTCGTTCCTATTTCCTTGCTACTGCTGGCGCGCATCTGGCAGATCTGGCGCAAAACGCCAGGTACAAGCTGGCGGATCAGGAGCAAAAGCCTCTACCCCATGGCACTCCTTGTGATTGCTAGCGCAGGCACGATGCTGGTCGTCTTGCTGCCCCTCTTCGGCACCTATTCTAGTATGATACGTGACGTTATCACCTTTCATACTGATGCCCGGACGTCACTGACCAATGAACAGGTCCATAACATAGACATATTTTGGAGCTACTTTGTGGCTAACTGGCCCCTGATTATCGCGGCGCTTTTCGGCGTGCTCAGCGCGCTGCTACGACGCGACTGGCGTTTTATTCCCCTGCTAGCGTGGCTCCTTGTCTCCGCCTACATGCTCCAATGGGAAGTTCCCCTCTTTTATCGACACTTTATCGCGCTCCAGCCGGCGCTCATTGCTTTAGCTGTGATCGGACTAAGCCGCGCATTTCCGATGGGTTTTGTATCTCGCTTCAAACTTCCACAAATCATGCCCGTCCTGGGCGCCTTGCTCATCTTGCTCAACATCGTGACTGATCTTCCTCAATATCCGTCTTACTATCAGAGTGCCGAAAGGCATGGTAACGATGCATATATCAGGCTGCAGACGCAGGCCGCCCGTGATCTGCACAACTCTATTACGGCCGACGAACTTGTCATAACTGACGGGCAGTTTACTGCGGCCATAGCGGATCGCAGAACACCACCCTCACTGGTGGATACATCGATCGTTCGTGTCGTCAGCGGATCCGTGACGCTCCAGCAGCTTGAAAGTGAAGCATCGCAGCCGCAGGTACACGCCGTCCTTTTCTTTATGGCGCGTTTGCACCTGCCACAGGTAGCGGGTTTCTACGCCTGGGT